>JACUUW010000031.1 GCA_014859075.1 Desulforudis sp. | reverse complement strand
CGCCCGCCGCGCTCAAGAATAATAGTACCAGTAAAAATGCGCCCCAACGTCTGTTGCGCGACATGTTGCACGACATGCTGACATGATTCGGGGCGGGTGGTGTTTTACCTGCCGGGGGTGGGCCGGTTATGCCTCCCCGTGCTCAAACCATGGTAGAATAGGCAAGAGTAAACCGGATTAGAAAGAGTCTCCAAGAACCGAACGCGGTCGTTCCTCGTCTATATAATAGTGGAAGGCCGTGTCAAAGGGGTCGGATGCATTGCACAAAGCGGTGACCCGCGGCCGGCCGCGGGTGCTGGTTTCGGGCTACTACGGTTTTCACAACGCCGGGGACGAAGCCATTCTCTATGCGCTGGTGCGGGGACTGCGCGATGTGTGCCCCGGCATCGACATCGCCGTGCTTTCGGCCGACCCGGGGCATACCGCCCTGGCCTACGACGTGCGGGCGGTGCCCCGGACCGACCCGCGCGGCATTGCGCGTGCCGTGCGCGCCGCCGACTTGTTTATCAGCGGTGGGGGCGGCCTGTTGCAGGACGTGACCAGTCTGGCCAGCCTGCAGTACTACCTGGGCCTGATCGTCCTGGCCCGGGCGCTTGGACGGCCGGTTTTCATCTACGCCCAAGGCATCGGCCCGCTGCGGACCGGTTTGGGAAGATTCCTGGCGCGGACCGTTTTGGACCGGGTGCAAGGGGTGACCGTGCGCGACGCCGAATCCCGGGAAATGCTGTGCTCTCTGGGAGCGCGGCGTCCGCCCGTGGAGGTCACGGCCGACCCCGTGTTGGCCCTCGTTCCGGAGGAAGCCTGGCGGGCGCGGGGCCGGGAGTTGCTGGCCAAGGCCGGGGTCCGGAAGGGTTCCCTGGCTGGTTTTTCGGTAAGGCCCTGGACCGGGGATGACGATTACACCGGAGCCCTGGCCCACGCCGCCGACGAACTGGCGGCTGCCGGTTACCAGGTGGTGTTCCTGCCGTTCCACCATCCGGGGGATCTGGACGCGTGCCGGGCGGTGACGGGCCGGATGCGGACCCCGGCCCTGATCGTGGAGAAACGCCTTGGTTTTTCCGAACTCATCGGCATTTGTGCCCAATTGGACCTGGCGGTGGGAATGCGCTTGCATTTCCTGGTGTTTGCCGCCCTCTCCGGGGTGGTGCCGGTGGGTCTGCCGTATGATCCCAAAGTCCGGTGGTTTTTGGACCGGTTGGGGTTACCGGAGGAACTGCGGGTCGGCCGGGTCTCGTCCGTGGAGTTGAGCCGGGCGGTGGCGGCGGCGCTGAACCGTCGGGAGGTTCTGGGCGGTCTGCTGAATGAACGGATGGGGGCGTTGCGGGCCGAAGCCCGGCGAACGCCGGTGCTGGCCCTGCAAATTCTTGCCGGGTGCAGGAAACCGGTCTGAAATGTCGAAGAAACCGGGAAACCGGTTAAGGATTCCCACGAAACCGGTTAAGGGTTCCCACCGTGCCACCGCTTGACGGGGTCGGTGGGTGAATCGTTGAACTTTACGGAAATAATTGATTAAAGAGGCGCATGGCTTTGAATCGCAGACAATTTAGACTGAAAAACGCCAGGGCCTTGGTGATCGGGCTGACCATCCTGGCCTTGACCGTTTTCGGCGGTTACGCCGGGGCCAAGTATATGCTGAACTATCTTTTCGGTGATCCGGTGTCCAGGGATCCGGACGGCGGGGAGGATATCGTGCTGACCGAGCGGATGAACCTGGTGCTGCTCGGCGTCGACGCGCAGGCCGGGGACGACCCCGACCGGGCCCGCGCCGACTCCATCCTTTTTGTCAGTGCGGATCCCCAGGAACAGCGGGTGGTCTTGCTTTCGATCCCCCGGGACACGCGGGTGAACATCCCCCGGCATGGTTGGGATAAAATCAACGCGACTACGGTGTACGGGGGTCCGGACGCGGTCCGGGAGGCGGTGTCCGAACTCTTGGGGGTGCCGGTGGACTACTACGTAATGACCAACTTCGAGGGTTTCCGGGACATCGTGGACGTCCTCGGCGGCGTGACCATCGACGTGGAACGGCGGATGTACTACCGCGACCCGCTGGCCAGCCCGCCGCTGGTGATCGATCTCCAGCCCGGCGAGCAGCGGTTGGACGGCGACAAGGCCCTGCAGTACGTCCGTTACCGCGGGTATGACAAAGGCGATATCACCCGGACCCAGGCACAGCAGAAGTTTTTGACGGCGCTGGCGAGTGAGATGATGAAAGCCCGCAATGTGTTGAAGTTGCCCAGACTGATACCCAAGATCAACGACTGTGTGGACACCAACCTGGGACTGACCGACATGCTCCGGTGGGCGAATTTCGCCCGCAAGCTGGGCGAAGTGGAAATGATTTCCGCCACGCTTCCGGGCAACTTTATGGACTACGACGGGTTGAGCTACTGGTACGTTGACCCGGTCCGGGCCAAAGAGGTGGCGGTCAAGCTGCTGAACGGCGAAGAGATCGGCGATCCCGTGGACCGGCGGTTGACGCCGCCGGTGGGTGTGGCTTACCAGTCAAGCCCGCCGCAGGCCCAAGCGCCGGCGAACAATGAACCGGAGTCGGAGCGGTCCGCACCGCCTCCCGGCGACAGCTTGGAGCCGCCGTCCGACGGCCTGGATGATGATGATGCCGAGGAAGAACCCGCACCCGGGGAACCCGTGACCGAACCGGAGGAACCGTCGGACGATCCACTTGAGCCTCCGGCCTGGCCCATTGTCCCCGAGGCCGACCGGTGATCGGGAGATCGGCAAAGCGGCGGGTACCGTCCCGGTGCCCGGAGTGACAACAGCTATTGGCGGGCACCGCCCCCGCTGCCCCGTCTGGTTTGGGCTGTCTGAAACTCGGGATTTCGGGCTCGCGGAGCCATCGCCCGGCTCGGCGGGCATTTTTGTGTAAAGGTCGGGTGGGTACGTGATCGTAAGAGGGTACCGCTGGGGTCTGGTGCTGGTCATCACCGCCGCGCTCGTGGCGTCTTGTTGGCTGGCCGGACACCGGTTCCAGATCGAAAGCGAATACCGTCAGGTGGAAGTCGCCGTGAGCTACGACGACGTGTTGTTCCTTGCCGGACTGACCGACCGTGAGCCGGTGGAGGTGCTTGAAGGACTGCGCGATAACGGCGCCACCGCGGTGTTTTTCCGGGAACAGACGCTGACCGAGGCCTCCCAGGGGGGGAGATTCACGGTCCTGCGGGACGGCGCGCTCCGCCACGAACCCTGGTTCTCCGAAACCGGAATTGAGCCGAGCGCGGACGACCTGTACCTGGTTGTCCGGGATGAACGGACGTTTGGTGATCTGCACCGCCAGCTGCAAATGAAAACGGGTGCCTCGGCCTACACCGTACCCGGCGGACCGTATGTCATTGTCCTGCCCGTGCCGGTGACTCAATTTGACTTGATCGGGGTCGGGTTTCCGGCCCACGGTTTTGCGCAGGCGGCTGCCGCCGGGTTGAACGTGATCCCGCAGGTGCGCACCTGGCCGGGAGTCACCCCTGCCGGCCTGGCCGCGCTGGGCGGTTACCTGGGGGAAATCCCCGGCTTCTCGGCCGTGGCTTTCAACGACCCGTCCCTGCCCGGTTACCCGGGGTTGATACACGTCCTGACCCGGGAGCTTGCGCCCTTGGGCGTGCCGGTGACCGACATCGAGTTTTATCCGCAAGCCGGGCTCCGGGGAGTCGGTCGGAACCTGCCGGCGCGGCAGGTAATGCTGCACTCCATCCCCTCTCCCGAGATGCCGCGGTATACCCCGACGTCGGCCGCCGACCGCCTGGTCCTGGCCGCCACCGAACGAAACGCCAAAGTGCTGCTGGTGCGGTTTTTCTTTGAGCCCCACGGCACCGAAGACGTCTGGACGACGAACGCGGCTTATCTCGAAGGCGTTTCCCAGCGCCTGGCGGCCGCCGGTTTGACGCCGGGCGCGCCCGCCGCCCCGGCTCCCTGGCAACCGCCCGCGACGCTCGTGGCGCTGATCGGTCTGGGTGCGATCGCCGGCGGGCTGTTCCTGTGGGAGCGGCTCCGGTTGAACTCCCGGCTGGGTCCGCTTCTGGGCTTGTCGGCGGCCCTCGCCTGGGGGGCGTTCGTAATGACGGCCGATCTAAACCAGGCCGCCAAGCTCGCCGCCCTGGCCGGGGTGATCGTTTTCCCCTGCCTGGCCGTGGTGACTGTGGTCCGGGAGCAAGGCGTTTCGGTTTACCGGAGCGTGCTCCGGTTCGCCCAGGCCGCCGGAATCTCCCTGATCGGTGCCGCTTTCCTGGTGGGGCTGCTTTCCGATACCGGCTTCATGCTGAGGCTGGACCAGTTCGGCGGGGTGAAACTGGCCCACGCCGGGCCCTTGCTCCTGTTGGGACTGTACTTTGCTTACCGTCCCCGGGAGGGTGCGGGCTGGTTCGCCGGTTTCCGCGATCTCCTGGAACGGCCGGTGCTGGTGAAGTACGCCGTAATCGGCGCCGTGATCGCCGCGGCGGCCGCGGTTTATCTGCTGCGTACCGGGAACGAGTCGGCCTTGCTGGTGTCGTCCTTTGAAATAAAACTGCGGGCCGCCCTGGACCAGGCGCTGGTGGTTCGGCCGCGCACCAAGGAGTTTCTCCTCGGTCATCCGTGGCTTCTGTTGTTGTTGTTCACGGGCTACCGGAATGCCCGGTATCTGCCGCTGGTCGCCCTCGGAGCCATCGGCCAGATCTCCCTGGTGAACACCTTTGCGCACCTGCACACACCCCTGTACGTTTCCCTGTTCCGGGCTTTCAACGGGCTGTGGCTGGGTCTGATCATCGGGTTGGTGCTCATTGCGGCCTGGTATGTTGTCGAGCGGCGGCGCTCTCCGGAGCCGGTGAACAGGCGGCCGGCCGGGGGTTGGGCTTGTGTTCCGGAGGATATGCTCCGGCCCGCGGGCGCCCGGAGGCGGACTGGGGGGGAAACCCCCGGGGAATAATGGAAATAGTCCCGTAAGGGGTTATTGCGAAACCAAAGGGGGCACGAAAGAATGCTGGATGTGAATAGAATCAAGGAACTCCTGCCGCACCGTTATCCGTTCCTGCTGGTCGACCGCGTGGTCGAGGTGGAACCAGGCAAGCGGGCGGTCGGGCTGAAGAACGTCACCGTGAACGAGCCGTTTTTCCCCGGGCACTTTCCCGAGTACCCGGTGATGCCGGGAGTGCTGATCATCGAGGCGCTGGCCCAGGTGGCGGCCGTGTGTGTCCTGAGCCTGGAGGAGTACCGCGGCAAGCTGCCGCTGTTTGCCGGCATCGACGCGGCGCGGTTCCGGCGGCAGGTGGTGCCGGGTGACGTGCTCCGCCTGGAGGTTGAAATCCTGCGCCTGCGGGGCCGGGTGGGCAAGTGCCGCGGAATTGCTTACGTGGGCGGGGAGAAGGCCGCCGAGTGTGAGTTGATTTTTGCCGCCGCCGAAGCCGAGGCAAGCGGTTAGCAGCAGAAACTGGAAGCGGGGTTGGAGAGAACTGCCGTTTTTAGTCGAATACATCTTAATAGATTCAAATCTGTCCCCCGATCGGCTGATTACTTAATTATTCAGTCATTGTCAATTCAGCAAGAATAAGGTAGGCTTTCTGTAGCCGTGCTTGTCCCAATCGGGGAGGGGTTTTGTTGTTGGAGTTGACGTTGCTACCGGTCTTTGCCCTGGTCCTCAGTCTGGTGGTCACGCCCTGGGTGATCCGTCTGGCGCACAGACTGGGTGCCATGGATGAACCGGATCAGCGCAAGATGCACGCCTTTCCGATGCCCCGGCTGGGCGGGCTGGCGGTCTACCTCGCCTTTATCAGCACTTTGCTGATCACCCAACCGCTGACCACGCCGCTTTGGGGTCTGGTGTGCGGGGCGACCCTGATCGTCTTGCTCGGGATGTGGGACGACGTGCGGGGGATTTCGCCCTGGTTGAAATTCACCGGCCAAATAGTGGCCGCGCTGACTCTGATCCCGTTCGGGATTCACTTCGAGTTCCTGACCAACCCGTTTGGCGGCATTGTTTTCCTGGGACTGTGGGGAATTCCCCTTACCGTGTTTTGGCTGGTTGCCGTCACCAACGCCGTCAACCTGATCGACGGGTTGGACGGTCTGGCTTCCGGTACGGCGCTTATCGCCTCGCTCACCCTGGCGGTCGTGGCGTTCACGCTGGGTAATGTGCCGGTGGTGGCGGTCACCTTGATCCTGGCGGGGGCCATCCTGGGTTTTTTGCGCTACAATTTTCACCCGGCCCGGGTGTTTCTGGGTGACACGGGCTCGATGTTTCTGGGTTTTACGCTGGCCACCCTGGCCGTCATGGGCCTGACCAAGGGTGCGACCGCCCTGTCGGTGATCATCCCGGTCGTGATCCTGGGCATTCCGTTAACCGATACCGCTTTCGCCGTGCTCCGGCGTTTCCGAAACAAAAAGCCGATTTTCTACCCGGACAAGGGTCACCTGCACCACCGCCTCCTGGGGGCGGGCCTGACGCACCGGGGTGCGGTCCTGACCATGTACGGAGTGAACGTGGTACTGGGTGGCAGTGCCGTCCTGCTCACCGTGCTGACTACCGAACAGGCGGTGCTGTTCCTGTTCATGGTCGCCACGGTGCTGCTGACCGCCGCCAACCGGGTCGGGATGTTCGGGGGCGCCTGGCGGCGAAGTCCGGAAGTGCCCCTGGAAAACAAGCGCTCCGAGTTGTAAGAGCGCTTTTACTACTCTTCCGTAACACCGCATATACATTTGAGAACGGTTAATGCCCTGGAAACGGGGAACCGTTTTGCTTCTTTGAGCAGCATTGGGGGTGTTGGCGTAATGCGCGTGAAGAAAGCGGTTATTCCGGCCGCCGGGCTTGGCGTCCGGTTCCTGCCGGCGACCAAGGCTCAGCCGAAAGAAATGATTCCGATCATCGACAAGCCGACCATCCAGTACGTAATCGAGGAAGCCCTGGATTCGGGCGTTGAAGATATCCTGATCATCTCGGGTCGCGGCAAGCGGGCCATTGAGGACCATTTCGACCACGCTCCGGAGTTGGAGGCGCACCTGGCGCAAAAGGGCAAGGAGGCCGCACTGGAAGCGGTGCGCCGCATCAGTGCCATGGGGAACATCCATTACGTCCGGCAGCGGCAGCCCCTGGGGTTGGGGCACGCCGTCGGGTGTGCCCGCGCTTTCGTGGGGAACGAGCCGTTCGCCGTGCTCCTGGGGGACGACATTGTCCGCAGCGATGTGCCCTGCCTGAAGCAGATGCTGGACCAACACACCCGGCTGGGCGCCAGCGTCATCGCCATCGAGGAAGTGCCCCAAGAAGACGTGAGCAAGTACGGGGTGATCAAGGGCCGCGAGGTCGGGCCGCGGCTGTACCGGGTGGAAGACCTGGTGGAGAAACCGCCGGCGGACCAGGCACCGTCCCGGCTGGCGGTGATGGGGCGGTACATCCTCGACCCGTGGATCTTCGATCTGATTAAGGAGACCGTGCCCGGTGCCGGCGGGGAGATCCAGTTGACCGACGCCCTGCGCAAGCTGGTCGAGGCCCAACTCCTATACGGTTACCGGTTTGAAGGCCGCCGGTACGACGTCGGGTATTGCCTCGGTTACCTCAAAGCCACCGTCGACTTCGCCCTCGAACGGGAAGAGGTGCGCGAGCCTTTCCTGGACTACTTGCGCCGGAAAGTGTAGTCCCCGGGGCTTGCGGGCCCCGGGGCGGACATCGGTCAGGCCCCCGGATGGCGGATACCCGACCGGAGGCTCTTGGAGGATGATCTTAAGGCTTGCGGCACTCAGCCCGCCCGGTTGGATTTTGTTTTCCGCGGGGCATTGGCCTTTTGCGCAGGCGGCCGCAGGTTCTTCAAATAGTTCCGGAACATTTCTTTCCGTTCACCCAGATATTTCAGCATCTGGTCTTTGCGCATCGCTAATCCCTCCTTGTTCTCAATTATTGCCATTTAAAAATTCCGCCAAACGCGGTCCGGTCGCCGTACTGCATTTTTTGGCCATCGGCGGGGCAATCTAGGCACGGGAATGACTCCAGTTCCGTTTGATGTGTCGCATGTTCCCAACCAACGGTTGCACGGAACCGGGAGGCGGATCGATGAACCCCTTATTGGAGATTATCCTCCGTGCCGTGGGGGCGTTCCTCGCGGTACTCCTGATCACCCGCATCATCGGCAAGTCCCAGATCGGGCAGTTGACCGTTACCGACTTCGTGAACGGAATTGTCATCGGTTCGCTGGCGGCCGCCCTGGCCATCGACGTGCGGACGCCGGCCGTATACTACTTCGCCGGTCTGGCCGTGTTCAGCGGCCTGACTCTGAGTCTGGAGTACTTGACCATGAAGAGCCGCCCGGCCCGCAAGGTGCTGGAAGACGAGCCCACCGTCGTCGTTCACAACGGGAAGGTCCTGGAGCAGAAGATGCATAACATGCGCTACCACATGGACGACCTGATGATGCAGCTGCGGGCCAAGGGCGCCTTTAATATCGCGGACGTGGAATTCGCGGTCCTGGAACCGAACGGTGAGTTGAGCGTGCAGCTCAAATCCCAGAAGAGGCCGGTGACGCCCGCCGACCTGAACCTTCCCAGCAGCTACGAGGGTCTGCCGTCCGAGTTGATCGTGGACGGGAAGGTGATCGAGCAAAACCTGGTGCAGAACAACGTCGACGAGGAGTGGCTGTTCCGGGAACTGGAGAAAAAGGGCGTGCGTACGGCGGAGGAAGTCGTATACGCCAGCCTGGACAGCGCCGGTGATTTGTATGTGGATTTGCGCGAGGATGCCATCGACCACTACACCGATACCACCGACAAGATGCCGGGGAAGATTCCCCAGTAGACAGGATTTGGGCTTTCCGCCGGGGAAATATTTCACAACAGTAATTCACAACAATAACGCTGAGGACCGGAGGGCGACCCGGGATGATTAAATTCGGTACCGACGGCTGGCGCGGTGTAATGGCGGCCGACTTTACTTTTGCCAACGTGGCCCTGGTGGCCGGGGCGGTGGCCGACTTCGTGGTGGCGCACAATCTGGCCGGTCGCGGGGTCGTCATCGGCTACGACAACCGTTTCTTGTCCGAGCGGTTCGCCGATACGGCGGCCGAGGTGCTGGGAGGGAGGGGCATCCGGGTTTACCTGGCCCGGAGGGCCGTACCCACGCCGGTGGTCGCTTTTGCGGTCAGGCAGTACCGGGCTGGTGGCGCCGTGATGCTCACGGCCAGCCACAACCCCCCGGAATACAACGGGATCAAGTTCATTCCGGAGTACGCCGGACCGGCCCTGCCGGAGATCACCGACGAGATTGAAGAATACATTTTGCGCCGTCAGCGGGGCGGCGTGGCGCAAGCCGGCGCGGGAAACGGTCCCAGCCGGCAACTTATTGATCCGGCGGGAGCTTACTCCGAACACCTGCTGGGCTTGGTGGACACCGACAGTATCCGGAAAGCCGGGCTGCACGTGGTGGTCGACCCGCTGCACGGTGCGGGCATCGGTTATCTGGACGGACTGCTGGGCGGCCTCGGTGTAAAGGTTAATACCCTGCACAATCACCGCGACCCGTTGTTCGGGGGCTCGTTTCCTGACCCCAGCGCGGCGAAACTCGGGCCGTTAAGGGACATTGTGTTGCGGGAAGGCGCACACCTCGGCCTCGGTCTGGACGGTGACGCCGATCGGCTGGGGGTCATTGACGCCGACGGCACCTTCATCTCCCCGAACCAGTTCCTGACGCTGGTGTACTACCACCTGGTCACCCACCGGCGCTGGCAGGGACCGGTCGCCCGCACGGTGGCGACCACGCACCTGGTGGACCGCATCGCCCGGGACCGCGGGCAGGAAGTAATCGAAACCCCGGTCGGGTTCAAGTTCATCGGCCAAGCCCTGTTGGAGCAGGACTGCGTTGTCGGCGGCGAGGAGAGCGGTGGGCTGTCAATGCGGGGCCACGTACCGGAGAAAGACGGCATCCTGGCCGGCATGCTTGCCGCAGAAATGGTCGCCGCGCACGGGAAGCCCCTGAAAGCACTCCTGGACGAAGTAGGGGACACTTACGGCCATTTGCACAGTGAGCGCCTGGACGTTCGCACCACCGCGGACCGGAAACCGCTGGTGCTCGAGAAACTGCGCATGCTTGCGCCCGACCAGCTGGCCGGACAGCCGGTGGCCGGGCGGTTTACGGTGGACGGCACCAAGCTGGTGCTGGAAGACGGCGCCTGGGTGCTGGTCCGCGCCTCGGGTACCGAACCGGTCTTCCGGATCTACACCGAGGCTTATTCCCGGGAGCAGGTCGGGCGAATCCAGGCCGCCGTCCGGCAACTCGCCGGCCTGTAGGCGGGGACAGGCCCGTTTTTAGCACTCAGGCAGAAAGACTGCCAGAAAGGGGGACAGTCCCCCTTTCTGGCAGTCTGGGGTGTTGACTGCTAAAAAGGGGGACTGTCCCCGTTTTGGTGTTTTCCGGGGGTGGGGATTGGGGAAAATATTGGTGGTTTGGCGAATTAATCCGGGGGTGAACCTCGGGGGAGCAGGGAAGATGGCGCTGGGAGGCGAAACTACCGGGTGATAGTGAATCGGATGACTGGCGAGGTGACGTTTCGTTTGGCATGGCGCTTGTTTTTTCAAGCCACCCTCTTGATCGCCGCTTTGAACCTCTTATCCCGGTTTTTCGGATTGGGCCGGGAGATCGTGATCGCTTACCAGTTCGGCGCCACCTTTGCCACCGACGCTTACCTGGTGGCCTTTACCATCCCGAGCATTCTGTTCATGGTGTTTTCCCAGGCGCTGGCCACCGTGGTCGTGCCGGTGTTTACCGAGTACAAAGCCCGGGGTGAGACCCGGGAGGCCTGGCGCGTCTCGGCCAACGTGGTGAACCTGCTGCTGTTCGTCCTGGCGGCGGTGACCGTGTTCGGCATTCTCATCGCACCCCTGCTGGTCCGGCTGATCGCCCCCGGATTTGGTCCCGAGGCCGCCGAGGTGGCCGTGGTCCTGACCCGCATCATGCTCCCCCTGCTGATATTCTCGGGGCTGGCCACCGTTTTCAATGGTTTTCTGAACGCCAACAATATCTTCGGTATCCCGGCCTTCGGCGGCGCGGTGAACAACCTGGTGATCATCATCGGGGCGCTGACCCTGGGCAGCCTGTACGGCATTCAGGGCCTGGCCTACGGTACCGTACTGGGGATGGTGGCGTCCGGCCTGATCCAACTGCCCAGCCTTTACCGGGCCGGTTTCCGGTTCCGGCCCGTTTTCGACTGGCGTCACCCGGGAGTGCGGAAGGTATTTCATCTAATGCTTCCCATCACGGTGGGCATCGCCATCAGCCAGCTTTACATTCTGATTGACCGGGTATTGGCCTCCTTCCTGGTTGAAGGGAGCATCGCCGCTCTGAATTTCGGCACCCGGCTGATCCAACTGCCGGTCAGCCTTTTCGTGCTCGCCCTGAGCACGGCCGTGTTTCCGACCCTGACCACATGGGCGGCGGAGGGACGGGAGTCGGAAGTTCTGGACACCCTGCGGCGCGGTCTCCGGATCATCGTGTTGACCACCCTGCCGGCCGCGGTCGGGCTGATGGTCCTCCGTTTGCCGGTGGTCGGACTGCTGTTCGAGCGGGGAGAGTTCGACGAGCGGGCCACCGCGATGACCGCTTCCGCAGTGCTGTTTTATTCCGTCGGTCTGGTGGGCCTCGCGGCCAACATTCTGCTGACCCGGGGCTTCTACGCCTTCCAGGACACGCGGACACCGGTGAAGCTTCTGGGCGTAAACGTGGTGCTCAACCTGGTGCTGAGCCTGATCCTGATGGGTCCACTGCAGCTCGGGGGGCTGGCCTTGGCCAGTTCACTCGCCGCGCTGGTCAACACCATGCTCCTGGTCCGCTTTCTGGAGCGGCGGCTACCCGGGCTCTGGCATGCGGCGGACTGGCTCCGGTTCGGTGCCCGCGCGCTGGCGGCTTCCGGTTTGATGGCCGGCGCCGTGTATACCGTGAACGTCGGTTTGGCCGGGCTGGTACCTCCCGGCACCGCCGGCCTGGCCCTGCAGGTGGGCGGGGGCGTTATCGCCGGGGTCACCGTGTACGGGGCGGCCTGCCTGGTACTGGGCCTGGAGGAGATCGGGATTGTACTCCGGGCTTCCGGTCGGCTCGGGGGCCGTATCATGAGCAACATTACCAGGCGCGGCCGGTAACCGTCGGCCTCCCCGCGACATACCATACTGGCGTGGAGGTGATGTGTGATGTTTAAAGCCAGCGACCTGGCTTCCCGGGACATCATCAACGTAACGGACGGCCGTCGCCTGGGTCCGATCAAGGATCTGGAAATCGATTATGGGACCGGAACGGTGCGGGCCCTGGTCCTGCAAAGCAAGGAAAAATATCTGCGCGTCTTCCGCCGGGGCAAGGACGTGGTCGTGCCGTGGACGCAAATCAAAAAAATCGGTGTCGACGCCATTCTGGTGGAACTGCCCTTCGGCGAAATCCGGTATAACGTAAACTCAAACAACGTTTAGTATTTGTCCAAGTGCAGCGGGAAAGGCCGGGCACTCTTCCTGCCGTTGTCCCCGGGAAACCTGAGAGGCTTTTTCGCCGGGGTATCCCTCCCCCAGGATTGTCAACCAGACACAAGTAATAGGTTGACAGGATATTTGTCCACCATTTATAGTATTACAAAGAATTTGTAGAGAGAGGGGTATACCGAATGCGATTGACCGCCGTTGCTAATGCTGGAAGCCGTACCTTCCAGTGGTGTGAGGAACTGAGCCTGCCCAAAAAGCTGGCCCTGGCCGTCGTCTTTGCCGCGCTGCTGGCCCTGGCGGCCCAGATCCGCCTGCCGGTGCCCTGGTCTCCCGTGCCGGTTACCGGCCAGACTTTCGTGGTCCTGCTGGCCGGGGTGCTGCTGGGCCGGAGTTGGGGCGGCTTCAGCGTGGGCCTGTACGTCGGCGCCGGGGTGCTGGGGGCACCGGTGTTCGCGGGAATGGCCGGGGGTTTAGCTTATCTGGCCGGTCCGACCGGGGGATACCTGGTCGGCTTTGTGCTGGCCGCGATGTTTGTCGGTTACGCCGTGCGCCGGTTCACGTGGCTGCGCGGGATTATCGGCCTGGCGGCATTGATGTTGTTTGCGGATTTCGTGATTCTTTTCGGCCCGGGCCTCCTGTACCTGGGCTACCTTACCGGAGCCACCCTATCCGAAGTGCTCTGGATGGGCCTCATCCCGTTTATCGTCGGGGACGTTACGAAGGTTCTGGCGGCCGCCGCCATCGCCAGCGTTCTGCTGCCCCGGGAATCGTAAAACTTCTTTACCCCACGGCAACGTGCAATAACGGCCGTCCTCTTCGCGAGGGCGGCCGATTCTGTTCGTGAGTGTAAGGTTTAAGTAGGTGATGCGAG
>JACUUW010000257.1 GCA_014859075.1 Desulforudis sp. | reverse complement strand
ACGAGGAGGCCCGATTGGTATACCGTCACAGCACGTCACACATCCTCGCTCAGGCCGTGAAACGGCTGTATCCGGAGGCGCGGTTGGCGATCGGTCCGGCCATCGCCGACGGGTTCTACTACGACTTTGACGTGCCCCGGACCTTCACCCCTGAGGATCTGGAGCGCATTGAGCGGGAAATGGAAGCAATCGTGGCGGCCGACCTCCCGTTCGAGCGGTTCGAGCTTCCCCGGGACCAGGCCCTCCAACTGGTAAGGCGGGCCGGGGAGGAATATAAGGCCGAGCTGATTTCCGGCCTGGGGCCGGACGAGGTGATCTCGTTCTACCGCCAGGGAGAGTTTGTGGATCTATGTGCCGGACCCCATGTGCCTTCCACCGGGCGGATCAAGGCGTTTAAACTCCTCAGCGTGGCCGGCGCCTACTGGCGGGGAGACGAACGAAACAAGATGCTCCAGCGCATCTACGGCACCTCGTTTCCCAAGGCCTCTTTGCTGAAAGACCACCTATTTCGCCTGGAGGAGGCCAAACGGCGCGACCACCGGAAGCTGGGCGTGGAGTTGGACCTCTTCAGCGTGCACGAGTCTGGTCCCGGGTTTCCGTTTTTCCACCCGAAAGGAATGGTCCTGCGCAACCAGTTGGAGGACTTCTGGCGGCACGAGCACGCTAAGAACGGGTACCAGGAGATTCGCACCCCCATCATCCTGCGGCAGGAGTTGTGGGAGCGCTCAGGGCACTGGGATCACTACAAAGAAAACATGTATTTCACCAGTATCGATGATGAAAACTACGCTATCAAACCGATGAACTGTCCCGGCGGCATCCTGGTTTACCGCAGCAAGCTGCACAGCTACCGGGAGTTGCCCATCAGGCTGGGTGAACTGGGCCTGGTGCACCGCCATGAACTGTCCGGGGTGCTGCACGGCTTGATGCGGGTCCGCTGCTTCACCCAGGACGACGCCCACATCTACTGCCGGCCGGGGCAGGTCGAAGAAGAGATTGTCCGGATTATCGACCTGACCGAGTATTTCTACCGGGAGATCTTTGGGTTCGACTACCACGTGGAACTGTCCACGAAGCCCGAAAAGGCCATGGGTTCGGACGAGGTCTGGGAGCTGGCCACCAATGCCCTGCGGGGAGCCCTGGAAACCCGGGGCCTGAAATACAAGGTGAACGAGGGTGACGGCGCTTTCTACGGGCCCAAGATCGACTTCCACCTCCGCGACTGCCTGGGGCGTACCTGGCAGTGCGGCACCATCCAGGTCGATTTTCTGATGCCCGAGAAGTTTGAACTGCACTACATCGGGGAGGACGGGGAGCGTCACCGCCCGGTGATGATCCACCGGGTCATCTACGGCAGCTTAGAAAGGTTTATCGCCATCCTGACCGAGCACTTTGCCGGGGCGTTCCCCGTTTGGCTGGCGCCGGTGCAGGCCAGGGTGTTCCCGATCACCGACCGGCACGGCCCCTACGCCCGGGAAGTGACCGAGACCCTCGGGCGGGCGGGCATCAGGGTCGAGTTTGACGGGCGGAACGAAAAGGTGGGTTATAAGATCAGGGAAGCCCAGGTGCAGAAAATTCCGTACATGCTGGTGGTCGGTGACCGGGAACTTGAGTCCGGCACGGTGGCGGTACGCCACCGTGCCGAAGGCGATCTCGGAGCGATGACCTTGGATGCCTTTTCAGAACGTGTTCTGGTTGAGATACACACCAAAGCTCGATGATTGGATTATAATGAAGCAAATTGGTGCCCGGTCCGGCTAAATCGGGCAATCTGCTTGACCGGCACGGAAAGGTATGCTATAATTACGCCTGTACAAAATGACAAAAGTTTACAAGAAGAAGCTTACCCGCTTCTCACCCTACGACGTGCGTCTGTGGGGTTATTCCGGACCGGAGTATGTTCAACATATTCATGGAACACGTAGGGCGGGTGGTTCACCCGCTTTTTTATGTGAATCTCTCAGGGGGTGTAAAATTATTTCAAAGGACCTGCGCGTTAACCAAGGGATCAGGGCCCGTGAGGTCAGGGTCATCGACTCTGACGAATCCCAGGTTGGGATCATGCCCCTGCAAATGGTGCTGATGTCGGTTGCCAAAGGGTTTAGCATGATTTCCGAGACCATATTCGAAAACCGGTTTATCCATGTCAGCGAATTGAAACGGATGGGTGCGGATATCAAGGTGTCAGGAAATATTGCAA
>JACUUW010000256.1 GCA_014859075.1 Desulforudis sp. | reverse complement strand
TACCCTCACCGCAATAAAGCAAAGTTTCTGCGATGGCACTTTGTTTGTATCAATCATACGAAACAACGCATTACGCATTATCCACGAAGGTTTGCACGAGAGGCTCGGGGCCATCTTTCCCATCTCCCTTGCGTGATTGTTCTCCGATCAGCAGTTGTTCGCTGTTACAAGTCCTACTCCCTTTCAACTACCTGACGAACCGTTCCCCGCTTCAGATGCCCAGTTCGCGCCAAACATCCTCGGCCCGGATCCTCTTGCCGGCGTCCAGTTCCTTGATCGCTTCGTCCAGTTCCCGGGCTTCTTCGGGGGTTATTTCCTCCTCGGGCCAGACCATGGACGTCACGATTCCCCACAGTTCGTCCACCTGCCGATCGGACAGCCGGTCGACAAGGGCTTTTAGACAGTTCTTTTTGATGGACATTTCCAGATCTCCCCCGTTGTCTTTAACTCAGACCCGCTGAAAAATCACCGCGAACATTGCGACGAACACCGTTGCCTGGGCAAGCGCAGAAACAAATAGACACCAGACTATGTCAGACTGAAAGGCCACGATCTGTTTTTCCAGGCGGGCCTCAGGTTCAGTCAGCACACGTTCTGATGGTTGGCAAGCAGTTTTTGCGGCTTTCATGCTCGATCACCCCGAATTGCGTTGATCTGGATGGAGGCAGGTTTTAGCATAGGTCTCATCAACCTCCGGATCGTTCCAGTCATCGTATAACGACTCCGGTTCCTGGAGCGGCATCGCCAGTTTGATAGCTATGACTCGGTACAACCGGCGCAATTCATTCGGGGACAGTTTTTCGATTTCCTGGACCAGATGATCTACCGGCATCACCATCACCCTCAGAAACATTATAGCACCTGGCAGTACTAACCGATCCCCATATCTCCCGCACTTAAGACTTTCACCGTGCGGGTCCTCAGGTCCACCAGGGCGACCCTCCGGTTGCGGTCATCAACCGACAGGTAGAGCACATCTCCATCCAGGTGCACCGGGGAACAGCCCGTGTAGAGCTTGTCCCGATCCGCGCGTCCGGCCTTCGTAATACCATACTCCCATTCGGAAACCTTGAACACAAAGGC
Organism: Desulforudis sp.; assembly: GCA_014859075.1. Taxonomy (GTDB): domain Bacteria; phylum Bacillota; class Desulfotomaculia; order Desulfotomaculales; family Desulforudaceae; genus Desulfopertinax. The sequence goes on along the minus strand of JACUUW010000256.1, from coordinate 1,135 downwards.
CGCCCGCTCCCCTCCCCGCCAAAGAGGGTTATCGTAACAGGTGAGGATCACCCCGGCCGGCTCGGCGAACAAAACACAAAGATCCCGATAGGCCAACTTGTAGACCCGTTTCTGCTCCCCCGATACAATCCGCAGGGCGCGGCCGGCAATCATATTCCGCAGCACCAGCGCGGCGATTTGCAGCTGAACGGTCGTAAATTCCTTGAGTTCCAGAAACCTTTGCAGGAAACGCTTTGCGGCGTGTTCCGAGACCCTGACATCCCGCGGCACGGGGTAGGTTCCGAGGTAGGCCCCGGAGTTTCCGAGCGATGGCCTGCGGGGTTCCGGGATTTCCGGAAAGAAACCGGCTTTGCGGCTTCGCTCCTTTCCGTTCCGGAACACCTGTCGGGAAAGAGCACCCGCAGTATCTCCGACGAGCAGGTATCGCAGGCCGGAACGAAATTCGCCGGGTCGTTGAAGAGCGCGTCTTTTGCGACCAAGACCGCGCCTTTCGCCTCGCTCGGGCAGAAGGCGCACCCACCGCCGTCCCTGGCGATGACCTCCGCCGCAAACAGTCTGCCGGCCCGGCGGGCCGTCTCGCACCGTTTTGAATCACTGGTCAGTTCGATGGTATTTTCGTTCAGCCAGACGGCGCGGCCCCGGGACACGCGATCTATCGCCGTTTCAAACGTGCAACTAGACAGCGTCGTGCCCCGGCAGACAACGCCGATCCTTGCTTCCCAGGCTTGTCCTTTCATCCGGCACCTCCAAACACTGACGCCACTATTCCGCATCACCGGCCGACGGTAGAGCTATTCGCCATAGCCTGTTGTCCAATTCGCCGTAAAGAACGACTTCCCTGTGCCTTAGGGCACCTACCACGGACCGGTATACGTCCGCACCACCCGCCGGCGGTTGTGGCCCAAACGCCGGGCGGTTTCCCGCTCCGCCTGTTCCAGCGTCAGGCCGGCGTCGACGCACTCCCGCATGTGCTCCTGGGCGTCGGAATACCGCAGCCCGTGGAAGGTCAGTTGTTCGCCGTCCCGGTGCGGCCGGTGATCGCGAATGAACCGCTGGACCTCGCGGATCACGTCATCGGCCCTACCGTCCGGCGGAACGAACAGCCGGGCGCCGCGAGGCACCCTGTTTCTGGCGC
>JACUUW010000303.1 GCA_014859075.1 Desulforudis sp. | reverse complement strand
TAACCTTCAGGCAACAATTAACGTAACCGGATCGTGCAGGAATCACTCCCGGACAGCCGGTACGGATATCGATCGCAATCCGCAGGAGGCGAGCAGCGCCCCGAACCGAGCCATAGTGCTGTCCACGCGGAGCACCGGAGCCGAGCGGCGGCTCTTGCCGGCGGTGACCGTCGCTAGGAGGCCGGCAGCGCCACGCGGAGCACCAGTCGCGAAGGGGACGGCGCTCCCGTGAGCGGGCGGTATGGTGATATGCTTCGAGGTAGGCTCCCTTTTTTGGAGCAAAGATAAAGGAGGATTAACTTGTGAAGTTCATTGAGGCCCGTCGTATCCGGAACCTGCCACCTTATCTTTTCGCCCGGATCGAACAGGCGATCGCCGCCAAGAAAGCCGAGGGCGTGGACGTGATCAGCCTGGGGATCGGTGATCCGGATTTGCCGACCCCGGACCGCATTATCGAAGAAGGCGCCAGAGAGCTTCATAACCCGGCGAACCACCAGTACCCGTCGACCGCCGGTCTGGCCGCTTACCGGCAGGCGGTGGCGGATTGGTACGGACGCCGTTTCGGCGTTAGTCTGGACCCCGAAAAAGAAGTCGTTTCCCTGATCGGCTCAAAAGAGGGCATCGCCCACCTGCCGTGGTGCTACGTGGACCCGGGCGACGTCGTGCTGGTACCCGATCCCGGTTATCCGGTTTACGGCGCCGGCACCATCCTGGCGGGCGGGGAGACCTACTATCTCCCGCTGACGGCGGAGAACGGTTTTCTGCCCGACCTGGCGGAAATCCCGGACACGGTGGCCCACAAGGCCAAAGTGATTTTCATCAACTACCCCAACAACCCGACAGGGGCAACGGCTTCAAAGGAGTTCTTTGCCCAAGTGGTTGATTTTGCGCGGCGGCACGAAATCCTGGTTTGTCACGACGCCGCTTACAGCGAGATCGCCTTTGACGGGTACCGGCCGCCCAGCTTCCTGGAGACGCCGGGGGCGAAAGAGGTCGGCATCGAATTTCATTCGGTATCCAAGACGTACAACATGACCGGCTGGCGCGCCGGCTGGGCGGTGGGCAATGCGGACGCCGTCCAGGCCCTCGGCCGGCTGAAGTCAAACCTGGATTCGGGCGTCTTCCAGGCGGTACAATACGCCGCGATCGCCGCCCTCAACGGGCCGCGGGATGAAGTACAGGCGCTTTGCGAACTGTACCGGGAGCGGCGCGATCTGGTGGTCGATACTCTTAACGGTCTGGGATGGCGATTGGAGAAGCCCCGGGCGACGTTTTACATCTGGGCGCCCGTGCCTTCCGGGCACACCGCGGTGTCCTTTGCGGAACGGGTCCTGGAAAAGGCCGGTGTGGTTGTCACTCCCGGTACCGGTTACGGGGCGCGGGGCGAAGGCTACTTCAGGATTTCCCTCACCTTGCCGGCCCCCCGGCTGGTCGAAGCCATGCAGCGGATCCGCGACTGTCTGGACCGGGTCACTCTCTAGACTTTTCAATCCGCCAGCGAAGGAGAATTTTCCAGTGCAACTGACCAAGCGAGCGCAAAACATCAGCCCGTCACCCACTCTGACCATTGACGCGCGCGCCAAAGAAATGCAGGCGTCCGGGATCGAGGTGATCAATTTCGGCGCCGGCGAACCCGATTTTGACACTCCGGAACATATCCGGGAGGCGGCCTGCGAAGCCATTGAGCGCGGAATGACCAGGTACACGGCGGTCGACGGGACGCCGGCCCTGAAACAGGCTGTCATCGACAAGTTTAAGCGGGACAACGGCTTGGAGTACCGGCCGGAAGAAATCATGGTTTCGGCGGGGGCCAAACACGCCTTGTACAACGCTTTCCAGGTACTCTGCCAGGAGGGGGACGAAGTCATCCTGCCTTCGCCCTTCTGGGTGAGCTACCTGGAACAGATCAAGCTGGCCGGGGGTACGGCACGGTTGGTGAATACCAGTCCGGACAGCGGGTTCAAACTTACGCCCGAAGAACTGGAGGCCGCCATCACGCCCCGGTCGAGAATCCTGTTGCTGAACAGCCCGTCCAACCCCACCGGGGCCCTGTACAGCCGGGTCGAGTTCGAGGCGCTGCTGCCGGTGATTCTGAAAGCCGGCTTGACCGTGATTTCAGACGAGATCTACGAGCATCTGGTGTACGACGACCACGTACACGTGAGTATCGCCTCCCTGGGTCCGGGAATCAAAGAGCGGATGGTGGTGATCAACGGCGTATCCAAGGCGTACGCCATGACCGGCTGGCGCATCGGCTACGCGGCCGCTCCGGTTCCGGTGACCCGGGCCATGACGGCCTTACAAAGCCACAGCACTTCAAATCCGACTACTGTTTCTCAGGCTGCGGCCGTTGCGGCGTTGACCGGCACCCAGGAGCCGACAAAAAAGATGGTGGCTGAATTTGCGGTGCGCCGGCGCTACATGCTGGAGCAGTTGACAGTGATCCCCGGCGTTTCCTGCCCCCCACCCGGCGGTGCCTTTTACCTGTTCCCGGACCTCTCGGCTTTTTGGGGGCGTTCATACCATGGCCGCCGGGTGAATAACGCCACCGACCTGGCCGCTCTACTGCTGGACGAGGTCCAGGTTGCCGTAGTGCCCGGCATCGGGTTCGGCGACGACGACCACATCCGCCTTTCGTACGCTACCGACCTGGAGACCATTGGGAAGGGAATGGAGCGTTTGAATTCCTTATTAGCGGCGTTTGACTAAAGGAGGGCGCGTTGTAACCGCCGGGGCGCGGGGCGGGGCTGGGAAGGAGTGCGCCGTCAGGAAAGAAGAGGATATTGTTGATAAGGCCGTCTGTAAGAGACGGCCTTGCTATTTGCCCAAAACAACAGTCGAACCGGTGTCTAACGGAAATAGTTAGAAATTAAGACAGTAACAGGGATATTATAGTCACCATTTAGGCCGAATCAAATAGACTATTATAAGGTTACAGTTACCGGGAAAGTGGGCTCGGAAGTTGAGTTACCGATGCGTGCCGATGGGCGGGGGCTATTGGGGTGTGCGGTACCGGGGCCGGGGCGATGAGCCTCAAGCCGCGGAGAAGTCCGCGGTGGATAGGTCGGCCGGGATGGTGAAGCCTCTCTCCGGTGCCGGCACGACGGTCGGGAAGAACCGGTCGACATCGAAAAACGCACAGTGCAACCCGAAAGGGACGATACCGGATCTCGGGAAGGGTGGAGGGGACCCGTCCGCCCGGTCTGACGGTCCTCCGGAACCCTTTGGCGCTGCCGGTCCACCGGGTCCTGTCGGGCCCCCGGGACCCGCCGGACCTCCCGGACCTCCCGGGGCACCGGGTGCGAACACCCAGCTGCTGATGCTTGTTGAACCTTACTATCGAGGCGAACTGATTCGCAACCCGGGATTTGACGAGTGGCGTTTCGGTCAACCAGTCTGGTGGGAGGGCCGCAACCTTAGCCGGGCCGGCCCGGCCTACACCGGGGAGTGGATGCTCCGGTTGGGCCGGGGATCTGAGCGGCCAGCCGAGTTCTATCAGGATTTGTCGGTGTTTCCGGGAACCTTTCTGGAGCTGCGTTTCTGTGGCCGGGTGGCCGTTCCCGGTTCCAAGATGCGGGCGGCGATTGACTGGCTGGACCGGGAACGGAGGACGGTTGGCAACGGACTGGATCTGGCGGTGGCGCTTTCGGGGGCCGCCGGTTACCGCCACTACATCGCGGTCAGTGGGTGCTGTCCCGGTGCGGTTGTGCAGGCGCGGGTATGCTTTCAAATCTTTTCCCGTGGTCAGTTTGACCTGGACTATGTCTCGGTGGTGGCGCGGTAGGAAGCGGTAGTACTGGAAAGTGAGTTTTAGAGAGGAGGGTTTCAGCATGTCCCACAGGACGCTTATAAAGGCGGATGTAGTGATCGGGGAGGGCAAGACCCAGATCCTGATCGAAAAGCAGTTTATGTTGAAGTGGCCTCTTAAGAAAGTCGTTGACGAACAATTTGACGTGGATATTTTCCACACCGAGGTTTGCACCGACAAGGTACTGTTTAACGGCGAAGTACAGAAGAATCTGATTTTCAAGACTCCGTTTGAGAAGAAGTGGCGTACCGAAGAAGAAGAAAGCGAAGACGAGACCAGGCACTTCCCGCCTCCGGAAGTCATTGAACAGCAAGACGGCTTCGTGGTCTTTCACGAGGAAGTGATCCAATTTGCCGGTTTTGTGAACGTGAAAGGTGCCCGTGCCGGCGACCACGTACAAATTCTCGAGGCTGCGGTTAAGGACTGCACGGCTTTCATTCCCACCAAGGTGGATAAGAACGATCTGGTTCTGGAGGGTAAACAGAAGTTCATTGTCGACGTGGTGATCAAGGTGACCCGGAAAGAGCAAATATGGGTGGATCGGTTCCCTGCGGATAAGAAACGCGACGAAGAGGAGTGAGCCCCCGGTCGGGGGCTCCTCCCCTTTTTTACCGGAAACAGGACCACACACTCCGTTGTCGGTATACATAGTATAACAGCAGCGGGGGGTGGGAATAATGGAAGATCTCGTCAGGGTGGTGCGGTCGTACTCCTACGAGGTGTCTTTGGGCCTGCTGGCCAATCAGGCCGTTGAAGAATGCGGCTTTCTCAGTATCAACTACGACAGTGCCGTTACCGCCAAGGGGGAACTGCTCGTCTTTGGCACGTACGACTTGGAAATCGCCATCGTTGAGAATCACCGGAACATGGCGCACCACTATGTCCGTTACCGGACCGAGTCTTTCCGGGAGTGGTTGGAAATCCCGGACAATGCCGCGGGCGCCAGGGTGGTGAAAGCCGAAGTAAAGGTGGTGGGGGCGGGCTGCAAAGCGGACGGGGAAGACCTGAACGCGACGCTGGAGGTGCAGGCCGTACTCCGGGTCGAGAAGCCTGGACCCAAGCCCGAACCCGCGATCGAGCCTGGTGGAGTTAAGCCTTCCAAGCCGCGGCAGTCAACAGTTCCCAAAGGATATGCCCATCTTTTCGAAGATCTGGAATTGCTCCGCGCCTATGTGCGCCGGCAGGTTGGGGGAAGCGTGGATGTCCTCTCCGTGGGTGGCGTCCAGGTGGTAACGGACGGTGAAATAGAGGGAGAGTAATCGGAACCGCCCAAAACGGGAAGAATCCTTGTGAGTACGGTATTTAGCCATGAAATCCGTACTTTTCTTTGTGTTTCGGCAGGATTTCTTTTTACCGGGTAGAAAATATAAATGCTATTTTCAACCAAGAATAGGTCCAGGTGGTGTTGATTTGCTGCAAAGCATGACCGGTTACGGCCGGGGTGAGGCTCATTACCGGGACAGGAGGTTCACCGTGGAAATCAAGGCGGTGAACCATCGTTACCGGGAAGTGATTGTTCGGTTACCACGATATATGGCGTCCCTGGACGACCGAACCCGAAAGTGCGTGCAGGAGTACGTGCAAAGGGGTCGCGTTGAAGTTCACTGTTCGGTTGAGGAAGGTGAAGGGCGGGCCGATACGGTAAAAGTTGACAAGGCACTGGCCGTGGCTTATTATAAGGCAATGGACGAAATACGTAAGTATCTTGGTCTTTCCGGGGACATTCGGCTCGAACACATAATTTCCCAACCCGGGTTGTTTGCAGTGGACGATACCAGTGACCCCGAAGAATGGTGGCCGGCGATTGAAGAAGCTTTGAGGCAGGCGTGCCGGGGTCTGCTTGCCATGCGGGAAACGGAAGGTGCGGCCTTGCAGGCCGATGTGGCGGCAAGGGTTTTCTCCCTGGAGTCGCTGGTGAAAGACATCGCTGTCCGGGCTCCCGAGGCGGTCAGGGTTTACCAGGCACGTTTAAACCGCCGGATAGAGGAGCTGACTGGGGGGCCGGTGGTGGATGCGGCCCGCTTGGCCCAGGAAGTTGCCTTTTTCGCGGAGCGTGCCGATGTTTCGGAAGAACTGGTACGCCTACACAGTCACCTGGCCCAAGTGCGGAATTTGCTTGGCGCCGAGGGACCGGTAGGCCGCAAGATGGACTTTTTGATCCAGGAGATTTACCGGGAAGTCAACACTATCGGTTCCAAGACACAGGACGAGTTGATTGTTGGTCGAGTCGTTGATTTCAAAAGTGAATTGGAGAAGATGCGCGAACAGATTCAAAACATTGAATAGGATCAAGGGGGGTTTTTCTTGGGTATCAGACTTATCAACATCGGGTTCGGCAACATCGTGTCGGCGAATCGCATTGTGGCCATTGTCAGTCCGGAGTCGGCGCCCATCAAGCGGATGATCACCGAGGCCCGGGATCGGGGGATGTTGATCGACGCTACTTACGGCCGCAGAACAAGGGCGGTTATCATCACCGACAGCGATCACATCATTCTTTCCGCAGTTCAACCCGAAACCGTGGCCCACAGGTTGGTAAGCAAAATGGAGCAGTCCCACCCCCAACAAGGTGACAACAGTTAGGAATTGGGGGTACTGAGGGAGTGCGCGGACTCCTGGTCGTGGTTTCGGGTCCGTCCGGGGCCGGAAAGGGCACCGTCTGTCAGGCGTTGTGCCGGCGGCTTGGCAACATCCACCTTTCAGTTTCGGCCACCACCCGTCCGCCGCGGGCGGGGGAAGAGGACGGCGTGCATTATTTTTTTGTCAATAATGAAAAATTCCAGGAAATGATCGCGCAAGACGAACTCCTGGAGTGGGCCCGGGTTTACCGGGACTACTACGGAACCCCGCGCGGTCCGGTCACCCGGATGCTCGAGAGCGGGCGGGACGTCATCCTGGAGATCGACGTCCAGGGGGCGCTGCAGGTTAAGGGTAAAGTGCCTGAAGCGGTGCTTGTTTTCCTCCGCCCGCCGTCCATGGAGGAGCTCGAGCGGCGCCTGCGCCTGCGGGGGACCGATTCCGAGGAGCGGATCGCAAAACGTCTTGAATGGGCTCGGAACGAACTGGAGGCCATGGCCAAGTACGACTATGTGGTGGTAAACGACCGGGTTGAAGAAGCGGTGGTCAAGGTTGAGGCGATAATCAGGGCCGAAAAATCCCGATCGAGCTACTTGTCGGGCCCAAGGACTTGAACTAGTTTCCGGCGAGGAGAATCAGCTCGTTGCACTAATGAGGAGAGTGGTCATCCATTGTTAAACCGGCCATCTTTGGATGAGTTGATGAAGAAGGCGGATAGCCGCTATTCCCTGGTGGTGGCTTCGGCCAAGCGGGCTCGCGCCCTTACTGAGCAGAACGAGCAGGGGGTGGTCGGATCAACGGCCAAGCCGGTCACTCAGGCCCTGGAGGAAATAGCCGCCAACCGGGTCAGGTTTCGACCATCTAAACGTGGGCCGAAGCAACAGGCGCGGTCGTAGCAGGGCGGGAAACGGTGCTTCCGGCGACCAGCGGAAGCGGAAACGGAGGACAAGGTTTTTGCTTGGCGGTAAAACAGTGATTCTGGGGGTAACGGGAAGTATCGCCGCCTACAGGGCGGCGGACGTCGCGGGCCAACTGGTCAGACACGGAGCCGAGGTGCACGTGATTATGACGCGGGCGGCCCGCGAGTTTATCTCCCCCTTGACCATGGAATCGATCTCCGGCAATCCGGTACGGACCGAAATGTTCGCCGGTCACTCCGGGGCGATGGTCCATTTGGACCTGGCCCGCTCCGGAGATGTGGTGGTTGTCGCCCCGGCGACGGCGAACGTGATCGGCAAGGTGGCCGGCGGAGTGGCGGACGACCTGCTGACCACGCTTGTGCTGGCTTTTGCCGGGCCGGTATTGTTGTGCCCGGCCATGAACCCGGCCATGTACGCCAATCCGATCGTACAGCGGAACATCAGGGAACTCCAGGAACTCGGCTACCGGTTTTGCGGTCCGGAAGCCGGCCGCGTGGCTTGCGGTGATGAGGGCCGGGGGCGCCTGGCCCCGCCCGAGTCGATAGTGGAACGGGTCATCGGGCTCACTAAGGGCGTGGACGACTTGAGGGGGGTACGGGTTATGGTTACGGCCGGGGCGACCCGGGAACCCCTGGATCCGGTGCGGTATCTCACGAACCGCAGTTCGGGTCGGATGGGCTACGCCGTGGCCCGGGCAGCCCGGGACCGGGGCGCCGACGTAGTGCTGGTCAGTGGTCCCACTTCTCTGCCGGACCCGGACGGGCTGACCCTGGTACCGGTGGAAACGGCGTCCGAGATGTTTGAGGCCGTGCGGCATCGCTTGCCGGAAAGCGATATCCTGGTGATGGCGGCCGCGGTTGCCGATTACCGACCGGCTGAGGTCGCCCGGAAAAAGATAAAAAAGCAGGACGGGCGTTTGACCGTGGAACTGGAACCGACCGCGGACATTTTGGCTTATGCCGGCCGGCACAAGAAGCCGGGCCGGGTGATGGTCGGGTTTGCGGCGGAAACCGGGGATCCGGTGGAGTACGCCATGGAAAAGGCACGGAAAAAGGGGGCCGATCTGATGGTCGGTAACGACGTCACCCGGCCGGGTGCCGGGTTCGACGTCGAGACGAACCTGGTGGTGTTCGTCTTCCCGGACGGGCGCTGTATCCGGCTGCCCCAAATGGACAAGTACGAGGTGGCTTGGCGTGTCCTGGACGAGGTGTTGACGATCAGGGGCGGTGTTGCCGGTGCCTGAGCGGGCCTATGCCGAAGTGGTGGTCGATCTTCCCCTGTCAAGGGTGGACCGGATTTACCATTACTGCGTGCCGGAACAATTCCGGTCCCGGCTTTGTCCCGGTTCGCGGGTACTGGTTCCTTTCGGCCGGCGTAAACTCCCCGGCTATGTGGTCGGGTTCCGTTCCCACGTTACGGTCAGCCCGGTCAAGGATATCACGGAAGTACTGGATGCCGAACCCGCGTTCACTCCGGAACTCTATGCTCTGGCCCGCTGGATGGCGGACCGGTACCTGTGTACCACCGCCCAGGCTTTGCAGTGCATCGCCGCGCCGTCCCGGAAGGGGGGACCGCGCTTTGAAGAGGGCGTCCGGGCCGTGCCCGGGTCGCCGGCGGACCGGGAAACCCTGACCCCCAAACAGCGGCAGGCGTGGCGTGCCGCACAGGAACATCCCGGCCTGACCCGGACGCAGCTGGCTCTCCGCGCCGGGGTCTCCTGCGGGGTGGTCAACCGGCTGTTGGACAAGGGTATGCTGACCACCTCCCGGCGGGGGGTGGTGAGGGACCCTTATCCGGAGGTAGCGGCGGACACCGGACTTCCCCGGCTCACTACGGAACAGGCCGTGGCCCTGGAAACCATCGAACGAAGTTTGCAGGCGGGAAGGCGGGAATTGTTTGTGTTGCACGGGATCACCGGCAGCGGCAAGACCGAGGTTTACCTGCGGGCGGCCGCCGCCGCCCTGGAGCGGGGCCGTCAGGCCCTGGTCCTGGTTCCGGAGATTGCCCTTGCTTCCCAGTTGATCCAACAGTTTAAAGCCCGTTTCGGCGGCTTGGTGGCCGTTTTGCACTCGCGCCTGGGGGCGGGGGAGCGCTATGACGAGTGGAAACGGATTTTTCAAGGTGAAGCGCCGCTGGTGGTCGGAGCCCGGTCCGCCGTGTTCGCCCCGCTGACGAACATCGGCGTGGTTGTACTTGACGAGGAGCACGAGCCCGGTTATAAACAGGAGGATAATCCACGATACCAGACCGGCGAGGTGGCCAGAGCGCGCGCGTCGCTGGCGAAGGCCGTCGTCATCCTCGGATCGGCGACACCGGCTCTGCGTACATACGCCGGCGCGTTAACCGGCCGACACGGGCGGCTCCTGAAACTTACCAGACGGGTGGACGGTAAGGTTCTGCCGCGGATCAAGGTGGTGGACCTGCGGGAGGAACTCCGGGCCGGAAACCAGCATGTCTTCAGCCGGTGCCTGGCGGGCAAAATAGGCGGGAGGCTACGAGATGGACAGCAGGTGATCCTTTTTCTCAACCGGCGTGGTTTTGCCACCATCGTGCTCTGTCGGGTATGCGGCGAGGCGGTTTTCTGTTCCCACTGCGCCATCAGCCTGACGTATCACCACGACGGGTCCCTGCGATGTCACTACTGCGGCTACCGGCGGCCTATGCCCCTGGTTTGCCCGGCCTGCGGGAGTGGGCACTTGAATCGTTTCGGCACCGGTACCCAGAAGATAGAGGCGGAGGCGCGGGTGTTGTTTCCGAAAGCCCGGGTGGTGCGGCTGGACGGGGACACGGTTACGCGGAAACGCAGCCACGAGCAGATACTGCAGCAATTCCGCGAAGGTCGCGCCGACATCCTGATCGGCACGCAGATGATTGCCAAGGGTCTGGACTTGCCCGGGGTGACCCTGGTGGGCGTGGTTAATGCGGACACCACCCTCCTCCTTCCCGACTACCAGTCCGCCGAGCGCACCTTCCAGCTGATTACCCAGGTGGCCGGACGGGCGGGACGTGGTACGGCGCCGGGCGAAGTGGTCGTGCAAACACACCGCCCGGAACACTACAGCATCCAGGCGGCCGCCGGTCAGAACTACGAACAGTTCTTCGCCCGGGAGATGAGCCTGCGCAAGGAGTTGGGGTACCCGCCCTTCGCCACTTTGGCCCGGGTGCTGTTCAAGGGGAAACAGGAGTCTAAGGTGCACAGCGAAGCGCTCCAATTTCGAGATCTGCTCGCCGGCTTGGGTGCGGGTCAGGCTCAGGTCCAGGTGTTGGGACCGGCGCCGCCGCCGGTGGCCAGGATCAAAGACTATTTCCGCCGGCACTTGATACTGAAGTCACCTAAACGCAAGCTGCTGCGTACTCTCCTGCAGAAGGCGCTGGCGGAGTTCGAGGCCGGTGCTCGGGGCGGAGTGATGGTCAGCGTCGACATCGATCCTCAACATTTCGTCTAATCTGGTGTCAGAGGAGTGGGGGACCTTGGCTGTATACCACATTGTCAGTCATCCCGACCCCATCCTGCGGGAAAAGGCGCAGGAGGTCAAAGAGATAACCCCTCGGATCAAGAAACTGGTCACCAATATGATCGATACGCTGCGCGACGCCTCCGGCGTCGGCTTGGCCGCCCCCCAGATCGGGGTGCCGAAGCGGGTGTTGGTGGTCGGTGCCGGAGACAACGTGATTGTCCTGATCAACCCGGAGATTGTGAGCCTCGAAGGTGAACCGGAGTTGGGAGAGGAAGGCTGCCTGAGTTTACCCGGACTCTGGGGTAAGGTGAACCGGGCGCCGCGGGTGACGGTACGCGGCTACAATCTCGAAGGGAAACAGGTGGGCTACAACGCCGAAGGGTTGGCCTCCCGGGCCTTTCAGCACGAGGTGGACCACCTGGACGGGATCTTGTTTATCGATCGTGCCGTGGAGGTGTATAAAAAGGAGTGAGGGTCTTCCGGAACCTGCGTCTGGTTTTCATGGGCACGCCTGAATTCGCCGTTCCTCCACTCCACGCTCTGGTCGAGTCAGGATACCCGGTCACGCGGGTGGTCACCCAGCCGGATCGACCGCGGGGCCGGGGTAAAAAGCTGACCCCCGGACCGGTGAAAAGTTATTGCCTGAACCGTGGGTTGGATGTGTTACAGCCCGCCAAGATCACCGACCCCGCCTTCATTGAGTTGATCCGGACCCTGGCCGCGGACGTCATTGTGGTGGTCGCCTACGGCCGGATTTTGCCGCCCGGGCTCCTGACGATCCCGCGCTTGGGATGCGTAAACGTGCACGCCTCGTTGCTTCCCCGTTACCGGGGCGCCGCGCCCGTGCACTGGGCGGTGATTAACGGTGAGCCGGAGACCGGGGTTACCACCATGTTGATGGACGAGGGGTTGGACACCGGTGATATCCTCCTGCAAGAGAGACTCCCGATCGGACCGGACGACAACATGGGCCTGGTCCACGACCGCTTGGCCCGGCTGGGGGCGGCACTGTTGGTGAAGACTCTGGACCGGCTCGAACGAGGAAGACTGGAGCCGCGACCACAGGATGGGACCAGGGCGACCTATGCGCCACCCGTCGGAAGGAAGCACGAGTTGATCGACTGGACCCGCCCGGCGACGGAGATCAAGAACCTGGTCCGTGGACTGGACCCTTGGCCCGGAGCCTACACCACGCTCGGCGATAAACAGTTGAAAATATGGCGGGCTGACGTAGTATATCCGGACGGCACCGGGGAGCCGGGCCGGGTACTGTCGGCCGACGCTGAACGGGGCCTGGTGGTTCAGACCGGCGGGGGTGCCTTACGGATTCACGAGCTGCAAACGGCCGGCCGGAAACGGCTGAGTGTGGCGAAGTTTCTCCGCGGGCACCCGTTGACCGCCGGCGGCAGGCTCGGAGAGCACGTTTCAAAATCAAACTAGATTTGGACGAGGGGATCTGAGTGGCGGAAGTATCGGCACGGGAGATCGCGTTGCACATTTTAAAGGCCGTTGAGTCGGAAGGCGCTTATGCCAATCTGGCCCTCAACCGGGCCCTGGAGGAGTACCGCCCCTCCAAACTGGATCGGGCCTTTGCCACCGAGTTGGCCTACGGGACGCTGCGCACCCTGAACACCCTGGACTGGATTACCGCGCGTTTTCTTCATCAACCTTTGGGGGCCCAGACGGTATGGATCCGTAACATTCTGCGTTTGGGCGTGTACCAGCTCTTTTATATGGACAAGGTTCCGGCTGGGGCGGCGTGTAATGAAGCGGTGGAACTGGCCAAAAAATTCGGCACCCCGGGCGCCGCCCGGTTTGTAAACGGTGTACTGCGCAACGTAGCCCGGCACAAAGAGGACATTGTGTTTCCGCAACCGGAAATGGATCCGGTGGCCTACATCAGTCTGAAATATTCTTACCCCACCTGGATGGTGGAACGGTGGTTGACCGAGTACGGGCCGGAGGACACCATCGCCTTGTGCCGTGCAAATAACACAATTCCACCCAACACCGTGCGGACGAACAGCCTGAAAGTGGATCGTGACACCCTGGTCCGGCGGTTGGAGCAGGAAGGGCTGACCGTCCACAAGACCCGCTTTGCGCCCAACGGTCTGCAGATAGACGGGTTTTTGTCAATTCGTTCCCTACCCTCTTTCGGGGAAGGACTTTTTCAGATACAGGACGAGAGTTCGATGCTGGCGGCCCACGCCGTGAACCCGGCGCACGGAGCCCGGGTACTGGACGTTTGTAGTGCTCCCGGAGGCAAGACGACGCATTTGGCCGAGTTAATGCAAAACGAGGGAGTCATCAAGGCACTGGACATCCATCCGCACAAGCTGGATCTGGTGCGGGAGAACTGCCGGCGGCTCGGAATTCGGAACGTGGAAACGATACTTTTAGACGCCCGGGATCTGCCGGGCCGGTTTGACGGTTGGGCCGACTACGTACTGGTGGATGCACCCTGTTCCGGACTGGGAGTCCTACGGCGGCGCCCGGACGCCCGCTGGCGGAAGGAACCGGGGCAGATCAACGGCCTGGTGCGTCTCCAGGAGGCCGTTTTGTCCGGGGCCGCGCACTGTGTGCGTCCCGGGGGGGTGTTGGTTTACAGCACGTGCACCATCACCTACGAAGAAAACCTGGGGCAGGTCCAGAGCTTTCTAACGCGTCACCCTGATTTCCACTTTGAGGATCTGCGCCCGTTCCTGCCCGCGGAGTTGGGCGAAAAAATGATGGCTCGGGGATACC
>JACUUW010000030.1 GCA_014859075.1 Desulforudis sp. | reverse complement strand
ATTTATCCCTGCCATCCTATCCGTCAGTTAGTAACAAATAATCCTGGCAGGGACAGTGTGCGTAAAGACAACACCATCCTGTATGCCGGCAACCGTTACGCCCTTCCTCTGGGCACCTACGCTCCCGAGAAGAAGGTGGCGGTCAAAGAAGTGGACGGTCTTCTAAAGATTACCGACCTTGAAACCGGTCAGCTTCTGGTTAGCCACAAGTCGGCCTCGGGTAAAGGAGAGCTTGTCTGCACCAACAGTCAGCGGCGGGACTACAGCCAAGGCATAGCCGTGCTTTACGATAAGGTGCTGGCCGTCCTCGGAGGCTCCCGGGATGCGGCCGGTTTCCTGGAAAGACTCCGGGAAGAGCGACCGCGATACGTGCGCGACCAGTACCAGCTGGTCCTGAGCGCCGCCGGCCGTCATTCCCGCGAAAGCTTGGCCGAGGCCCTGTCCTACTGTCTCGAGAGAGGGATCTGGAGCGCGGTGGAGTTCCGGACAGCCGCGGAGTACTTTACTGGACTCGCCAGCGAAAAAGCCGCGGTCAGCGTCCTGCTGACGGTACCCCCGTCCTGCCGGATCAAGGCCGAGACCAGGGATATTGGCGAATACGCCGCCCTCTACGGAGGTGCCAAATGATCAGCAAACTTGAAGAAACACGGGGCTACATGCGCACCCTGAATCTTTCCTGGAGCCGAGATAACCTGGATCAGGTTCTGGATGCCGCCGCCAACCAGGATCTTTCGCACCTGGAATTCCTAAATAGTCTCCTGAAGGCGGAGATGACAGCTCGGGAAGAAAAGGCAGAGCAGCGGCGGATGAAACAAGCCGACTTCCCTTTCGTCAAGACCGTGGACGAGTTCGACTTTGGCTTCCAGCGCTCCATCACCAAAAAGCAGATCAACAGGCTGCTTGATATGAACTGGGTGGAAAAGGCTTACAATCTGGTATTTCTTGGTCCCCCTGGGGTGGGCAAGAGCCACCTTGCGGTAGCCATTGCCCTGGAAGCGGTCAAGAAAGGCTACCGTGTGAGTTTCGTGACCATGGAGAACCTGATCCGGCATCTGAAACTTGAGACTACTTCTCCGCGTAGCCGGCAAAAGGTTAAAAGGATCCTGGCTTCCGACCTGGTAGTTATTGATGAGATCGGCTTTCTACCCATCTCCCGCCAGGAAGCGAATCTCTTCTTCCAGCTGGTGTCAGCCCTCTATGAACAGGCTGCTTTGATCATTACATCGAACAAGGGCTTTGAGGACTGGCCGGAGCTTATGGGCGACCCGGTGATCACCACAGCTATCCTGGACCGGATTGTCCATCATAGTGAGATATTTAACCTGACAGGTGAGAGCTATCGGCTAAAGAACCGGAACACCATACTAAAAGCTTGATCCCCTGGCGCTTGGTTACTGTGCCCCACCGGACCCGCAGGCGGTCAAGACCCCGCGAAGCGGGGGGCGAAGCCCCTTGGTCTTGACGGCCGAGGACGCCGGGGGATAATGCCTGGAGCGCACAGGGGGGTGATAATGCACTAAAAGTTTTCTAATTGGCAAAAACTCTGGAAAATTGTTGGCCGAAATTTCTCCAAAACACTTGACCGCTTACATGATCCCGCTTGAGCTCCACCAGCCAGCGCCAAACCAGATTAGTTTCACATCATGGACACGACCAAACTTGGCCCAAAATACGAAGCCCCTTTGCTTTTCAAGTTTTTCCAACGGAAGTACATTTGACCGACCACCACTTTAGGGGTCACAGACTAACCGATGCTGGGTGGAATTAATAGTTAGGCTACAGTTAGGCTACAGTAGAGCCGTTTGGCTACAGTTTCGGCAAAAAATGAACCCGCCGTTAATCCAGTAACGGCGGGCTTTTTCTCCTGGTGGGCGCGGCAGGTGTCGAACCTGCGACCTCTTGAATGTGAGTCAAGCGCTCTCCCCCTGAGCTACGCGCCCATAGCGAAACTCATTGTAACATAAACCGGTGCTGTGCGCAAGTACACCATCACGGCGTCCGGCGGCTGCTCATGTTCTTCTCCGTGTGGGATCAGCGCATTGTTTCGGGCTCAACCATTTCGAACGTACTACTCAGGATCACGAAATCCACCCGCCGGTTTTTCTGCCGGCCGTCGGGAGTGGTGTTGGCGGCCTTGGGCCGGTACTCCCCGTATCCGGTGGCCGAGAGCCGCTCCGGGGGGAAGTTGTGCCGGGCGATCAGGTATTGCACCACGCTGGTGGACCGGGCGGCGGAAAGCTCCCAGTTGGAAGGAAAGCGCGGGGTGTTGATCGGCACGTTGTCCGTGTGTCCCTCGATCCGGATGTAGTTAGGGGTCTGAAGGATAATCAGTCCCAACTTGTCCATTATCTCGCGGGCCAGGGAGGTTAGTTCCGCCGATCCGGTGGCGAACAACACCGTATCCTGCACGCTGATTACCAGTCCTCTTTCCTCAACCTTCATCTCGACCTGTCCGGTCAAACCCACCTCGTCCATCAATTCCTGCACCTGTTGTTGAACCGAAGCGATCTGGGCCAGGTAGGTCGCGTCGTGGACCTTGGATATGCCCCGGTCAATTTCGAACGGGAACCGTTCATCCGGACCGATGGCCGCGTCCGGTGCCTCGATCAGAACGCTGCCGCGGCCGCCCAAGGAGTGCTGCAGGGCGCGGGCCAACGCGGCGAACTTCTCGGCGTCCACACTGCTCAGACTGTACATGACGATGAAGAAACAAAGCAGGACGGTCATAAAGTCGGCGTAAGGGAGCACCCAACGTTCACGCGTTCCGCCATGTCCGCTGCCGCCGTGCCTGCCCAAGCGTTTCACTATTCTTCCCCTCTGGTGCCCACGGTCTTGACCGCGCGGGCGTTCGGATTCAGGAAGGCGTTCAACCGTTCCCGGATGATGATCGGGTTGTTGCCGGACTGCAGGGCGACGACGCCCTCCCGGACCAGCATCCGGAGCATTATTTCCTTTGCGGTGAGTGTCTTCAGCTTGGAGGCGATGGGGAAACAGACGCAGTAGGCGAAAACCACTCCGTACAAGGTGGCGACGAAAGCGGCGGCAATGGCCGGACCCAGCGTGTCCGGATCGGCGATACTGCCCAGGGCCACGATGAGGCCCATGATCGCGCCGGCGATACCCATTGTCGGGGCGAAAGAACCGGCGGACTCAAAGAACTCCTGTGCCACCCGGTGTCGTTCCTCCAGGGCGTAGATTTCGGTTTCCAGGACACCGTTGACCACTTCCGGCTCCGCTCCGTCAATAACCAGTTGAAGACCTTTCTTGAGAAAAAGGTCATCGACGCTCTCCAGGTAGTTCTCCAGGTAGAGCAAGCCTTCCCGCCGGGCTTTCTCGGCCATCACTACGATTTCTTCAATCATTTCCGTCGGACGCCTGGTCTTGGGAGACAACAGCAACCGCAGGCTTCTAAACACGTGAGGGATATCCGACTTGCTTAACGTGGCGAAGGTGGCACAGAGCGTGGACCCGAACACAACGGCCATGGCCGCCGGGACGACCAGCGACGACAAGTGTCCGTGTTTTAGGATAAAGCTGATGATGACGAAGGTGACGGCCCCGACGATACCGATGATAGTAGTTGGATCGATGAAAATCGCCCCCGTTTTACAATGATCCCTATTTGTTCATTAAATTAGTTGGTTATTCCCCCAATTCCTGCTTCAAGGGGTGATTAATTCCTACAGGTGGCCTGAGCGCAGGATCTTGAAGACCAACCAGACTCCGAGCACAGACCCGGCCACAAAGCTCAGGTCGGCGGCGGCCAGGGTGTCGAACAGACGATAGTCCTGGTAGGCGAATACACCCGCGCCCAGGAACAGGGCGATCACCAGCACGGTTAGAATCATCCGGTTGGCAAGGCTCGAAACACTGCGTGACAACCGGTCCAGGCCGGGGTTCTCCTGCTTGATCCGGAGGTCGCCCCTGGTCAGCTGCTCGAACAGGTCGTGCATCTGGAAAGGCAGCCGGGATACGATGTGCGCGTACTCCGGCAGGCTCTCCTGCCAGAAACGGCGCAAGCGCTCAGGGCTGAACCGCTCGGCCGTCAGGCGCCGGCCCAGGGGCTTGGCCACCTCAACGATACTGATTTCCGGGTCGAGCGTCCGCACCACCCCGTCCGCCGTCACCAGGGCCTTGATCAACAGCGTGAGCTGGGTGGGCAGCCGCACCCGGTGCCGGTAGGCCAGGGCCAGGAAATCCTGCATTGATTCCGACACGTTGATTTGGTTCAAAGGAACGTCGTAGTACTTCTGCTGCAGCTTTTCGATGTCCCGCCGCAGTTCCCCCAGGTCCACGTTTTCCGGAACCGCCCCCGTGCGGATCACCGCCTTGATTACCATATCGGCATTTTTCCGGACCAACCCAAGCATGATTTGTCCGAGATACTCTTTGTGCTCGGGGCTCAAGCGGCCGATGATGCCGAAGTCAACGAAAACCAGCTTATTTCCCGGCAAGACCGAAATGTTGCCCGGGTGGGGGTCGGCGTGAAAGATGCCGTCGATCAGCATCTGCTTCAGGATTACGTCGGCCAGGGTCCGGGCCAGTTGCGCCCGGTCCATGCCGGCCGCGTCCAGAGCCTCCAGGTTGCTCAGTTTGATGCCTTCCACATATTCCAGGGTCAGTACCCGCTGGGTGGTGTGCGTCCACTGGACCCGGGGGATGAACACCCGGGGATCGTTTTCCATGTTCCGGCGGATGGTATCGGCGTGCCGGGCCTCGGTCCGGAAGTCGGTTTCCTCGGTGATCGTCTCCTGAAACTCGGCGGCCATGTCGGTAAAACTGTAGATCCGGCCCCATGGGGTGTGCCGGTCGGCCAGCCGGGCAAAATCCAGAAGGATCAAGATGTCGAGGGCGATCTGCTCTTGGACTCCGGGGCGCTGCACTTTGACCACCACCGCCGTACCGTCGTGCATGGTCGCCCGGTGCACCTGGGCGATGGAGGCAGCGGCGAGAGGATGGGGATCGAAGCCGTCGAACAGATCCTCCAGCGGTTGCCCGAGCTCTCTCTCGACGACCCGGCTGATCTCGGCGTAGGGTACGGGGGGAACGTCATCCTGGAGCTTTTCCAATTCCTCGATGTAGTCCTTGGCCAGTAGATCGCCCCGGGTTGAAAGGATTTGACCGAGCTTGATGAAGGCCGGCCCCAACTCCTCGAGCACCAGGCGGACTCTTTCGGCCGTGGAACGTTTCAGGATCTCTCGAGGCGGACGGCCGATGGCGCGACGCGGTAAGGCGACTATCTCCGCCAAGCCGACTTGGTTGAACAGATAGTCAAAACCGTGCCTGGTGAGGATCCGCGCAATCCGGCGGTAGCGTCTAACCATACGGTACCGGCGGCGCAGCCCGAAAAACAACACAATCCCTCCCCCTCCGCTAGCATGTCATGTTTTATTATATAAAATTTAGAATTTACACGGGTAGGCTAAAGATTCCGGTTGAACCGTACGATAATAAATAATTTAGATAAGTGGAGTAAGTTGGAGCCGTGGAGTTGGAGTCGTGGAGTCTGAAGTACAAAGCGGTCTGCCGCTGTCTGGGGAGAGGGTGAGGGCATGACTTATACTGAAACGGAGACAAAGGAAGAACAACTGGTGGTTTTTCAACTGGATGGCCAGACCTACGGCGTGGATATCGCTCGGGTTTATGAAATCATCCGCATGGAATCCATTACCACGGTACCCAAGGCGCCGAAGTTCGTCGAGGGAGTCATCAAGTTACGCGGCAGCATCATCCCGATCATCGACCTGCGCAAGCGTTTCAACCTGTCCCCGGCCGAGTCCACCGCTAACAGCCGCATTATCATCGTGGAAATGGGCGGTACCATCGTCGGGATGATCGTGGACGCCGTTTCCGAGGTACTCAGTGTTTCCCGGTCGAACATCGAACCGCCGCCCGCCGTGGTGTCCGGCCTCGACTCCGCCTACCTGCGGGGGATCGCGCTCTGGCAGGAACGTCTAGTCATCCTGCTGGACCTGGAAAAGATCCTGGCGGAGAAAGAACAGCAACAGCTGAAAAAGGCCGATGGGCTTGTGGCCGACAAGTCGGCCTGAGGAGGTCATTTATGTTTTCGTCAGAAGAAATCAAGGTTTTTTTGGACGAGCTCGACGAGAAAATTGACGTCCTCAACGACGGTTTCCTGGTTCTCGAAAGAGAAGGGGACAACACGGAGACAGTCCAGGAAATATTCCGGGCGGCACATACCATCAAGGGTTCGTCCGGCGTTATGGGCTACGACAAGATGGCCGCGCTCACCCACGAGATGGAGAACCTTTTCGCCCTTTTGCGGGATGGTCGGTTGAAGGCCACACCCCAACTGGTCGATGTGCTTTTCGAAGGGCTGGATACCATCAAGCTTCTCCGGGACACACTCACCGGCGGGACGGACGACGACGTGGATATCCGGTCCGTGGTGCATAAGCTGCGGGAGTTACAGGAGCAGACGTCCCTCGCGGACGCCGAACCCGGGTCAGGCCCCGGAATGCCGACGCCGGGCCCCGGGACGCGTGCGCCCGTTCCCCTGACGGACTCCGAACGGGAAGTGCTTCAGGAAGCCCTGAACGCGGGGTTTTCGGTCCACCATATTCAGGTGCGGATTGATCCCGGTTGCCAGATGAAATCGGTAAGGGCCTACCTCATATTCCAGAAGCTGGAGGGTGCCGGGTTCCAGATCGTCCGTTCGGTACCGCCCGTCGAGGAAATCGAAGGGGGCGATTTCGGCGCCGGCTTTGAGCTGGCGACGGTTTCGCACGAGGACGGCGGCCGTTTGCATGGCCTCCTGAGCAACACCGCCGAAGTGTCTGCCGTAACGGTTACCCGGTTAAACGGTCTGGACGATGCCCCGGACCAAACGCTCACCCCGGCCGACCAATCCGCCGATAGAGCGGCTGAAAGCTCTGCCGCACCCGGTCCAACGGAGGCGGCAGCCGAAAAGAAGGGGATCCGGACCGTCCGGATCGACGTACAGAAGCTCGACAGTCTGATGAACCTGGTCGGCGAGTTGGTAATCGAGCGGACGAGGTTGGAACGGTTTGCGGATATCATGGAAGCCAAATACCGGTCCGAGGAAATGATTGATACGCTCAATGAAATCTCCGGTCATCTCGGTCAGATCACCGGCGAACTCCAGGAGGAAATCATGATGGCCCGGATGCTGCCGATTGCCCAGGTCTTCAACCGGTTTCCCCGGATGGTCCGGGACTTGGCCCACAAACTGGGAAAGGAGATCAACCTGGTTATCGAAGGCCGGGATACCGAACTGGACCGTAACGTGATCGAGATTATCAGCGATCCACTGATCCATTTGATTCGAAACGCTATCGATCACGGGTTGGAGATGCCGGACGAGCGGCTCCGGATGGACAAACAGCGCGTCGGGACCTTGGCTTTGCGGGCTTTCCACCAGGAGGGCCATATCGTCATCATCGTCGAGGACGACGGTCGCGGTCTGGCCCCGGAGAAACTGCGCGCCAGAGCCCGGGAGATGCAGTTGTATGACGAGGAGACCATCGGGCGTATGACCGACGAGGAAGCGGTGAACCTGATCTTTCACGCCGGCTTTTCGACCGCCGCCGACGTCAGCGACATCTCGGGGCGGGGGGTCGGAATGGACGTGGTCAAGGCCCAAATCGAGCAGATTAACGGCATTGTCGAGATGCGCAGTTCGCCGGGACAGGGTACGGCCGTTACTATTAAACTGCCGCTGACCCTGGCCATCATCCGCGCCCTGATGGTCAGCCTGGGTGAACAAGTCTACGCGTTCCCGTTGAACAACGTGGTCGAGACCATCCAGGTCGGTGCGCAAGAGATCCGGCTGGTCAGGGAGACCGAGGTGGTGGTGGTAAGGGGCGAAGTCCTCCCCCTGGTACGCTTGGGCCGCCTGTTCCAGCAGCAGAATGGCATTAAAAAAGGGAGCGTATACGTCGTCACCATCGGGATGGGCAAAGACCGGGTCGGTGTGGTCGTGGACCGGCTCATCGGCGAGCAGGAAATAGTGATCAAGTCCCTGGGGGACATCCTGGGGCATGTGCCCGGAATTTCCGGGGCGACCATCCTGGGAGACGGGAAGGTGGCCCTGATCGTGGACGTCCGCGCCCTTGTCGCCGAGATTGCGGATACCCGCGTGCGCCGCGGCCTGGTACATGTCGCCGGTTAAGGTCTTCCTGGTCGACGACTCGGCGGTAATGCGGACAGTCATCGGTCGGATACTCCGGGAACGGTTCGGCTTTGAGGTCGTCGGCACCGGAGTGGACGGGCGGGACGCCCTGCAAAAGATTCCGGCCGCCGACCCGGATGTGGTCGTGATGGACGTGGAGATGCCGAAACTGGACGGTCTCGGGGCCCTGCGGGAACTCATGGCCACGAAACCGGTGCCGGTGGTGATGCTCAGCGCCCACACCCGCACCGGAAGCAGGGCGGCCATTGAAGCCTTGGCCTTGGGCGCGGTCGACTTCGTACCGAAACCGGCCAGGTCGTCGGAAATCACATCCATCGTGGCCGACCTGGGGGCCAAGATTAAGACGGCCGCGGGCGTTTCCCCCCGCGTCGTGCTCACCGAAGCGCCGCAATCACAGGATGCTCCGGTTGTGGTCCCGGTTCCCGGGCGTGTTCCCGGAGGCCGGACCGAACTGATCGTCATCGGTTGTTCCACCGGCGGGCCCAACGCCCTGCGCGCTCTACTCCCCAACCTGCCGGCTGACTTGTCGGCCGCCGTGGTGGTGGTCCAGCACATGCCGGCCGGTTTCACCGTTTCCCTGGCTGAACACCTGAACGCCCTGTGCCCGCTGGAAGTGCGTCATGCGGCGGATGACGATCCGATCGTCCCGGGCCGCGTGCTGATTGCGCCGTCCGGAAAGGCTTTCCGGTTGAAAACCGGTCCCGGCGGGGTCCGGGTGGGTGTGGCTGAGGATACCACGGCGCTGGTGCCGGGCGGGTTCCGGCCCTCGGTGAACGAGGTGATGATCCAGGCCGCTTCCATCTACGGCGACCGGGTAATGGGGGTGCTCTTGACCGGGATGGGCCGGGACGGCGCGGACGGAATGAAGGCCATCAGCCTGAAATACGGTTATACCATTGCCCAGGACGAGCGCAGCTCCGTGGTGTACGGCATGCCCCGGGCCGCAGTGGAAAACGGTGCGGTGCGCCGGGTGTTGCCGCTGACCGAAATCGCCTCCGACATCGTGCAGCATCTCTAAAGTCCAGGCCGGTTTAGGGCGATAAGGAATTATAGAAAACGGTTTCGGCCCAAAGGAGTTGGTGTCCGTGAAAATAGACAAGACAGGCGGCTTGGACGTCTCCAGGTTGTACAACCGCCTTGCACCGGACCGGAAAATTGATGACCGCGCGCGCGCCGACCAGGCGCGGCCGGGTGATAGTGTCGAGTTCTCGAACCAAGCCCGGGAACTGCAGGTGTACCTCAAGAAACTGGGCGAGTTGCCGCCTTTTCGCGAAGAGCTGGTGGAACGCCTGAAGGGCCGGATTCAGGAGGGCACCTACAAACCGGACGTCCTTAAGATCGCGGAGGGCATGCTGCTGGAGCGGGGCGTGGAAAAATAATGACCACCGACAGCCTTTTGCATTGTGTCCTCCAAGAAATCAAGATTGCCGGGGAGATAGTCCAAAAGCTTGAAGTCCAACACAAGGCCCTGCTGGAATTGGACGTGGCCGGGCTTGAGGCATCTCTGCCAAGCCTGGAAGAGCTGGCGGGCGAGATGCGGGACGCCGAGGAACGGCGGCTGGAGGCCGCCCGGAATCTGGCGGTTCGGTACGAGTTGCCCGCCGACACCCCGTTGCGCGAACTGCTCAAAGCGGTTTCCGTGCGGGCGGGGGAGGAACTGGGGCAGGCTCGTGCCAGATTGGGAGCGCTGATCGAGGAGATCTACCACCAAAACCACGCCAATTACCTGCTGATGCTGAATGCGGCCCGTTTTAACCGGGCCGTGTTGCAATACATATCCGGAATCACTGCGACCTACGCCCGGGACGGGGCGCCCGGCGACGCCGGGCAGGCGCCGTCGATCATCCTGGACAAGAAGGCTTAGGCGGGAACCGGAACCAGGGATTCGGAGGGGGGTGCCTTCATTGTCGTTCCTGGGAATCGAGATCGCCCGGCGCAGCCTGCTGGGGCACCAGCGGGCCTTGACGACCACGGCGCACAACATTGCCAACATCAACACCCCCGGCTACAGCCGGCAGGAGGCGGTGCTGCAGACCACGCTGGCCATTTCCTACCCGTCCGTTTTCTCACCACGGCCCGGGCAGTTGGGCACGGGCATGCACGTCACCGAGATCAGACGCTTCCGCGACGCCTATCTCGACCGCCAGGTACGGGAGGCCAATTCGGCCATCGGCTACTGGTCCGGCATGGAGACCGCCCTGCAGCGGGTGGAGGCGGTCCTGCCCGAGCCGACCGACTTCGGCATCCAAGCGCTCCTCGGAGACTTCTTCAGCGCCTGGCACTACCTGGCCCAGGACCCGGACAACCCCGGTTCCAAGGCGGTCGTCAAGGGTGCGGCTGAAACGCTGGCCAACAGCTTGTCGCTGGCGCACTATTCCATAACCAACATCCGTGAAGACTTGGACGGCCTATTTGACAAACACCTCGAGCGGATCAATTCTCTCGGTCAGCAGATCTCCGAGCTGAACTGGGAGATCGCCTACCAGCGAAACGCCGGGGCCAATCCGAACGACCTGCTCGACCGGCGGGACTACCTCCTGGAGGAACTGGCCAAGTTGGCCGACACAACTGTCACCGTACCCGCCGACCTGGCCCACCTGCAGGTGGTGAGCGTCGAGGTTTACGGGGTTGAGCTTGTGGATGGTACGCAGTACGACGAAACGGGTTTTGGCTTTCTCACGCTTGAACGGCAAGACGCCGAGGACGCCGTTAAGGTGGATGACGAAACCTTTAAGACCAGAGGCGAACTGGCGGCCACCGCCGCGGCGGCCGCCAAGGTGGAGGGGTACCTGGAACATCTGGGCCGTTTGATGGACGACCTGGCCGGCGCCGTCAACGGCGTGTTGGGTGAAGGAGGCGTGCCGGCGACCTTCTTTGTTTATGATGATGTCGCCGGTCAGCTTTCATTGGATAGCGATGAGGCCGACGCGGTTTTAGCGGCGATCACCGCGGAACAGGCCTGGGCGGTGGCCCAGCTTCGCGAGCAGAAAGTGGCCGACGGCGGCGAGGCCACCCTGGAAGGGTTCTACCAGCGGTTGGTCACCGGCATCGGCGCCGACCTGAACACGGCGCAGCGCGGCCTGGACAACGTCAACGCCATCCTGGGTCAGATCGAGGCCCTGCGGGAGTCGGTCTCCGGGGTCAACCTGGACGAGGAACTCACCCGGATGATCCAGTACCAGTACGGCTACCAGGCGGCCGCCCGCGTGATCACCGTCCTGGACGAGATGCTGGACACCCTGATCAACCGCATGCTCTAAGAATGGGGGGTGGAAAAATGCGTATCAGCACCAATCTGTTCTATAAAAACCTGCTGAACAGCATCCATAAGGAGCATCTGGGCGCCGCCCGGGCGCAGGAGCAGATCGCCAGTGGTCAGCGGATCAACCGCCTGAGCGAGGACCCGGCCGCCCTGAGCCAGATTCTCTCGTTGCGCACCGCCAGGAGCGAGATCGAAAACTACGTGACCAGCATCGACCTGCAGATTTCCCGGTTGAACCGAGCGGAAGAGGCCCTGACACAAGCCAACGAGATCATGCAGGAGGCCCGGGTCACCGCGGTGCAGGGTTCCACCGGCACCTATTCGCCCGAGAACCTGCAATCCCTGGCCCTTGTGGTGGACCGCATGATCACCGCGCTGGTCAGCTTCGCCAACGCTTCCCGCGGCGGGTTCAAACCCGAGGGACTCTTTGCGCGGGACGACGCGAACAACCAGGTCATCTACGACCCCCCGCCATCGTTTGACATGGAAATTACAGGCGAAGGCTGGGGCCGGGTGCTCACCTTGAACATGCTCGTCGAGACCATCGACCCCGCGGATGTCTTTCTAGTTGACGAAAACAATGTCGCGAGGATGTTCGATACCCTGATTGACCTGCGTGACCGTCTCACAGACGGCGATCAGACCGGCGTTTCCGCACTGCTTGACGACTTCGAATCCCACATCGACACCCTGGTACAACACCGCAGCGACCTCGGCAGCCGGGGTTACCAACTGGAGAAACTCCAGAACCAGATTCTGGTCCAGAACGAGCAGTTGACCAGCGTGATGTCCAAAATCGGCGACACCGACGTCGCCGAAGCCGTGATCAATCTGAACCGGCACGAGTTGGTGCTGCAGGCCACGCTGGCCACGGCCACCAGGCTGATGCACATCAGCCTCCTGGACTATCTCTAAAGGGCGAAAACGGGGACAGGCTGGTTTTACGCTTGGAAGAGACCGGCGGCCCAATCTGATCCTTGTCCGTCTTCAACGCATTAAGCGAATAATAGTCAGGAAAATCTGCCTGTCCCCGTTTTCGCCCGGTAGGTAGGTGATTCTAAATGAAAATCGGTGCCGGCGGCCTGCAGTCTTTGGCCCAGTACGAGGCAGTGGCCCGCCGGGGCGAAGGCGCGGACCGGGTGAACGCGGCGCGTGAACTGATGTTAAACCCGGCGCCTACCGGCCTCCGCGATATGGTGCGTGCCGTCGAGCGGCTGAACAGACTGGCCGAACTCTTCAACCAGCAACTGCTGTTCCGCGTCAACCGGGAGACGGAGGGCCGGGGACACAAGCGCCCCCGCATCCGGATGATCAACCGTGAAACCGGCGAAACCCTCCGGGAGTTGGACCCGGAGGAAATCCCCGCCCTGGCCCGGCATATTTCCGACGTCGTCGGCCTGATCATCGACACCGAAACCTGATGAGGAAAGAATTCAGAATTCAGAAGCCGGAATTCAGAATGCGGCAACGATGGAATTATTTCTGATTAGCAAGCACCCTGGTTGTTTCTTCCTGGACGGAAAGGCGTTTGTCGATCTTCCTGATATCATCCCAGATAAACCGCAGCTCTGTACGCATCTCTTCCTGGCCCTTCTCCAGACGCCGTTGACCTTGGCGCAGTTCTTCCTGGCCTTTTCCCACGCGTTCCAGGCGTTGTCCCTGACTTTTCAGTTCTTCCCTCTGGCTTTTAAGCTCATCCAGGATCTGCTGCAAAGTCTTTTCTATGGACACGGAAAACCAGCCTCCCTCGGCGCGGCAGCCGATACTGACTATTCCATTTTATCACAGCCTAGTTCTTTTTGTCCACGAAAGCCCCGTCTTCCGGCCTGCCGGCCCCCTGGTGCCCATAACTCCGCACCGCCTCGCGGCCTTTCTGCACCTTCCTGATCTCCTCACGTATCAATTCCCGCTGCGCTCTCAAGGCCTCCAGGTTCACGGCGTCGATCCGGGCCGCCTCCCGGAACAGCGCCTGTATCTCGGCCTGCAGCGCGGACACGGGTTCCCCCGCGCCGGCCGCCGGCGCCCGGGCCTGCTGGAGCAGGTCGAAACGGTCCATGCACTCCTGCCGCGTGTCGACCAGGGCCAGAAAGCGGCCGATGGCCTCCTCGTCGTGGAGAACCGCGACCGCCTTTTCCTGCTCCCG
>JACUUW010000029.1 GCA_014859075.1 Desulforudis sp. | reverse complement strand
CCGAACGTCGGGAAGTCGTCTCTGATGAACGCGCTTTTGGGAGAAGAAAGGGTGATCGTCACCGACATCCCGGGCACCACCAGGGACGCGATCGACACCCGCTTCCGCCGGGCAGACCGGGAATACGTGCTTACGGATACCGCCGGCATCCGGCGGAAGGCCCGGATCCACGACTCCATCGAGCGGTACAGCATACTCAGAGCCGGCAAGGCCCTCGAGCGTTCGGACCTGGCCCTGGTGGTGCTGGACGCCGCCGACGGCGTCACCAACCAAGATCAGCGCATCGCCGGCTTGGCCGAGGATGCGGGGAAGGCCACGGTGGTGGTGATCAACAAATGGGACCTGATGCGCGAAGCTGGGGTGCCGGTTTCCCGTTACCAGGAGGGAGTCCGGGAAGCCCTCGGGTTTATCGGTTACGCGCCCATCCTGTGCGTTTCGGCCCTAAGCGGGCGCGGGGTGGCACGGATTCTGGACACAGTCGACACGGTGATGGAGGAATACCGTCGTACCATACCGACCAGCACCTTAAACCGGATCATTCACGACGCCTTCGTCATCTCACCGCCGCCGGCCCAAAAGGGGAAGCGGCTTAAGTTCCTTTACTGCACCCAGGTGGCGACGGGGCCGCCCACGTTCCTCTTATTCGTAAATGATCCGGGAATTGCCTCGCGGGGTTACCGGCGCTATCTGGAAAACCAGTTGCGGAGAGTATACGGCTTCAGCGGTACGCCCGTACGAATCGTCTTCAGGAGGCGGGAATCAAAATGAACCCTGTGGGAGAGGTAAACCTTGTTGAGTTGTTGGCGGCCCTGTTCGCCGGTTACGTGCTGGGCTCCGTACCTACCGGGTACCTGTTGGCCCGCTATATCCGGGGGGTCGACATCCGCACCCGTGGCAGCGGCAACATAGGAGCGACCAACGTCTGGCGGTCGCTCGGGCCCGGTTGGGGGATAGTCTCCCTGGTCGGCGATGTCGCCAAGGGTGTGCTCGCCGTGCTGCTTGGGCGGCTCGTGGGAGTGCCGGGGGCGGAGTTACTCACCGCCGCGGCGGCCCTGACCGGGCATGGCTGGTCGGTGTTCCTGCGCTTCCAGGGGGGGAAGATCATTGCCACCAGTCTGGGCGTGCTGTTCATGCTGCCCCCCGTGGGCCTGGCGGTGGCCACCGTGGTTTGGCTGGGCACTTTCGGGGCGACCCGCTATGTATCCCTGGCCTCCATTCTGGGCGCGGCCTCGGTACCGTTGGCTTTCCTGGTGACGGGGCTGGACTGGCGGTACGTGACGTTCGGTCTGTTCATGGCCGTGGTCGCCCTGTATAAGCACCGCGCCAACATCCAGCGGCTGATACGGGGCGAAGAGTCCCGGTTCGGCGCCCGGAGGTAGAAAAGGCGCCCGCCGCGTGGTACAATCAACCGGGAGGGATCTTCAGGTGTCATTGCAGGAAATCCGCACGCGCATCAAGCCCGGTCTGACCGATCCCGCCGGCGAAGCGGTGCTTTCCGAAATACGGTCCGCCTTGGGAATCGAAAGCGTCCTGAAGGTACACACAGCCCGGGTGTTCCGTTTCGAGGGTATCACTCCCGGCGAAGCTGTATTCCTGGCCAAAAACCTGTTGTGTGAAGACATCTTCCAGGACTGCGCCGTAAACCAGCCCCTGATCACCGACGCCGCACACCTCCTGGAAGTGGCCTACAAACCCGGGGTGATGAACCCGGAGGTCGCCTCGCTGGCCAAGGCGGCCCACGACTTGGGCCTGAGCCACCTGAGAGCGATCGATTCCAGCTGGGAGTACGCCTTTTACGGCCCGGTCACCCGCGCGGAGATCGACACGATCACAAGGAGGCTTTTGGTCAACGCCACCATCCAACACGTGGTGACCGAAAGGCCCCGGACTCTTGGACTCCGGGGCACCGCCAAACCCACACGCGTCGTCCCGCTCCGGGAGATGAACGACAGTCAACTGATGGACCTCAGCCGGGACAAGCTTTTTCTCAGCCTGGAGGAGATGAGGCTGATCCAAGCATACTTTCGCGAGATCGGCCGCGACCCGACCGATTGCGAGGTCGAGATCCTGGCCCAGACCTGGTCGGAACACTGCGTGCACAAGACTTTCAAGGCCCGGCTCATTGTGGACGGCCGGGAGAGGAAACCGCTGCTGAAACGGCTCCAGGACGCCACCGCGGCCATCGGCCACCCGCTGGTCCGTTCGGCCTTCGTCGACAACTCGGGCGTGTTGGCCTTTTACGACGGCTGGGCCGTCTGCGGCAAGGTCGAGACCCACAACTCGCCCTCGGCCATTGAGCCGTACGGGGGGGCGGCTACGGGAAGCGGCGGCGTTTTCCGGGACATCATGGGCACCGGCCAGGGTGCCAAGGTGATCGCTTCCACCGACATGTTCTGCTTTGCCCCGCCCCGGACGCCTTGGGAAGAAATCCCGCCCGGCTGCCTGCACCCCCAATACCTCTTGCGACGGGTGGTGGCCGGGGTGCGCGACTACGGAAACCGGATGGGCATTCCGACGAACAACGGTTCGCTCCACTTTCACGCCGACTTCCGGGCCAAACCCACCGTCATTGTCGGGGCGTACGGCCTGCTGCCGGAGGACCGCTGCGCAAAAGGTGTTCCCCGCGAAGGCGACCTGGTCGTGGTCATCGGCGGCCGCACCGGGCGGGACGGCATCCACGGAGCGACTTTTTCGAGCGCGGCCATGACCGACCGGACCATTAATATCAACGCCCAAGCGGTGCAGATCGGGCACCCCATTGAGGAGAAACGCATGGCCGACGCCATTCTGGCGGCACGCGACCGGGGGCTGATACGCGCCATCACCGATTGCGGAGCCGGGGGGTTTGCCTCGGCCGTAGGGGAGATGGGCGCCGGCACCGGAGCCCTGATCGCCCTTGACCGGGCGCCCCTGAAGTACACCGGCCTGGCGCCCTGGGAGATACTGCTTTCGGAAAGCCAGGAACGGATGGTGTTGGCCATCGCGCCGGAGAACCTGGACGAATTCGAAGACATTTGTAAAGGGCTGAACGTCGACGCGACGGTTCTCGGCCGGTTTACCGCCGACCGGCGGTTCCGCGCCACTTACGACGGCGAGTTCGTGCTCGACCTGGAGATGTCTTTCCTGCACGACGGCTTACCCCAACGCGTAATGCGGGCCGCCTGGAAGCCGCCCGCGCATCCTGAACCCGACCTGGAGCCGCCCGTCGACTGGGTGGAAACCTACGCCCGGGTGATGGAGCACCTGAACGTCTGCTCCCGTGAACCGATTATCCGGGTGTACGACCACGGAGTCCAGGGAACCAACGCCCTGCCGCCGCTGGGCGGGGTGGCCGGCGACGGACCGAACGACGCCGCGGTGCTCGCACCGCTGTTGGGCAAGCCGTACGGCCTCGTGATCGCCCACGGCCTCAACCCGGTCTTAAACCTGATCAACCCGTACCACGGCAGCCTCTGGGCCGCCTCTGAAGCGGTGGCCAACGCGGTGGCCGCCGGCGCCGACCCAGCGGGAATCGGTCTCATCGACAACTTCATCTGGCCCGTTCCCGACGAGGAACGGCTGGGCGCGCTGGACCTCGCCGTGGACGCCTGCGTCGATTTCTCCGTAGCCCTGGGGATGCCGTTCATCTCCGGGAAGGACAGCCTTTCGAGCACCTACCAATATAGAGGGAGGAAGTCGGAAGTCAGAGGTTGGACTATCGGCGGGGAGGAGGCAGGCCGCCTCCGGGAGTCAAATGAAGATGAAGACGAAGTCATGACGGTCAGGATTCCGCCCGTACTCTGCGTATCGGCCTTCGGGCGCCTGCCCGACGTGCGAAACACTGTTTCGGCCGATTTCAAGCATCCTGGTGCCGCCCTGGTCCTGGTCGGCCGGCGCGCTGAGGCGCAGATGGGCGGCTCCGTCTATTACGACCTCCACGGGATCCTGGGGCGGAGCGTGCCGGAAATCGAACTGGAAACCCTGAGGTCCGTATTCCGCACGGTCCACGACAGTATCAAGCAAGGCGCGGTGTGCGCCTGTCACGATATCAGCGAGGGTGGACTGGCAGCCGCGGCGGCCGAGATGGCCTTCGGCGGGGGCGTCGGCGCCAGGCTCGACCTGCCGGCCGGCGTCCGGCCCGACTTCTTCCTGTTCAACGAAACGGCCGGCTGCTTCCTGGTGGAGATGGACGAAGACCGCGATCCGCGGGAGGTGTTCGCCGGGGTGCCGCACCGGGTGATCGGGGAGACCGTGAGTGAGCCCGTCATCTCTGCTTACGCCGGCAACCGGTTGCTTTTCGAAGCGCCGGTCGAGCTGTTGAAAACAAGGTGGCAGAGGCCGATGAAAGAGGTGTTTGGTGGATGAAGCCTCCGGTCTGTATCCTGCGTACCGACGGGACAAACTGCGACGTCGAGACGGCCTGGGCCTTTGAAAAGTGCGGGGGTGCGCCCCGGATGGTCCACGTCAACGAACTGCGTGCGGGCAGCCGGAGGCTGGCCGATTACGGTGTGCTGGTCCTCCCGGGGGGTTTTTGCTACGGAGATGACGTACACTCCGGGAAGATCCTGGCCGTGGAACTGACCTCGTTCCTGCGCGAGGCGTTGGCCGCTTTCGTGGCCCGGGGCCGTCCGGTCCTGGGTATCTGCAACGGTTTTCAGGTGTTGGTGCGCACCGGACTCTTGCCCTACGCCCGGATCGGGGACATTGCGGCCACGTTGATGACCAACGACAGCGGACATTTTGAGTGCCGGTGGATTCGGATGTGCGTCGAAGGGGACTCGGTTTTTACGCGCGGCCTGTCCGGCCGTACGGTGGCCTACCAGGTGGCCCACGGGGAAGGGAAGTTTTTCGCCGCCGCACCGGTGCTTGACGACCTCGAGGCCGGCGGGCGGGTGGTTTTCCGGTACGTCGCCGCCGACGGCAGGCCGACGCAGGCTTATCCAGACAACCCCAACGGGTCGTTGAACGCCATTGCCGGAATCACCGATCCTTCCGGACTGGTCCTCGGACTCATGCCGCACCCGGAAAGGTTTGTGGAACCCACCCAGCACCCGAACTGGCGTCGCGAAACGCCCATTGTCGAACCGGATGGACTGCCGCTTTTCAGGAACGCGGTAAGCTACGCCCGGGAAATGTAGGAGGACCAGCATGCCCAAGACAGCAATACTCGGCGCGGGGAGTTGGGGCACGGCACTGGCGGTGCTCCTCGCCAAGAGCGGCCAAGCGGTTACGCTTTGGGCCCGGCGCGGCGATCTGATTCACGCCCTGGAGACCGCGCGTGAGAATAAGCAGTACCTCCCAGGAGTGCGGATTCCGGAAGCGGTCACTTTCGACACCTCGGCGGAGAAGGCGTTGGCGGGTGCCGGTCTGGTCGTCTACGCCGTGCCGTCCCACGCCTTCCGCGCCACCCTGGCGGCTACGTGGCCGGCGGTACCGCCTGATGCGGTGGTGGTCAACGTGGCCAAGGGCATCGAGGAGGACACGCTGCTCCGCCTGTCCGAGGTGTTCCTTCAGGAAACCAACGAACCGGACCTGAGCCGGTACGTAACCCTGTCCGGACCGAGTCACGCCGAAGAGATCGGCCGCGACCTGCCCGCGGCCGTCGTGGCTTCCTCGCCCTACCCGGAGGCCGCTGAATACGTTCAGCAGTCCATGATGGCACCGAGTTTCCGCGTATACACCAACCCGGACATCGTCGGGGTCGAGCTGGGCGGATCCCTGAAGAACATCATCGCCCTGGGTACCGGCATTACCGACGGCCTGGGCCTGGGCGACAACACCAAGGCGGCCCTGATGACCAGAGGCCTGGCCGAAATTACGCGGCTCGGCGTCCGTTTGGGCGCCAATCCCTTGACCTTCGGCGGGCTCGCCGGCGTCGGCGATTTGATCGTCACCTGCACCAGTTGGCACAGCCGCAATCGGCGGGCGGGCATCGAGATCGGACAGGGCAAGTCGCTGGCGGAAGCACTTAAATCGGTCCGGATGGTGGTGGAGGGTGTACGCACCACCCGCGCGGCCCACTTGCTGTCCCGTAACCACGGCGTGGAGATGCCCATCACCGAGCAGACCTACCGGGTGCTGTTCGAGGGTCTGGCTCCCGGGGAGGCGTTGAAGAACTTGATGGGCCGTGGGCGGACCCGGGAAATAGAAGAAGTGGCCGGGTTTGATGTCTGGTGGTCCAGGAAGAAGTCCTGAAGTGGCAAAGGGGGTCGAGCGGCAAGTGCTGTTAAACGTCACCCGGGATCAGATCCTGGCCCGACACGTCCGGTACGCGAACACTTTCCAGACGCGATTGGTCGGGCTTCTAGGGCGGCGTTCACTCGGTGCGGAGGAAGCTCTGGTCATCGTACCCTGTCACAGCGTCCATACCTTTTTCATGCGGTTTGCGATCGACGTTGCTTTTCTGGACCGGGATGGAAAGTTATTGCATCTCGAGCATAACCTCCGCCCCTATCGCTGGAGTCCCGTGGTTGCCGGCGCCCACTGCGCTGTTGAGCTCCCGGCCCACCGTCTGCGCGAAACCGACAGCAGGGAGGGGGATCTGCTGGCGGTGACGGATGAACTCTAAGCCCGTATTCATCGTCCTTTCTCGATAGATACTACTTGCTGAGTCAATACCAGGACAAGGATGGTGAACGATGCTCGAAACGATTCTCCAGGCTATTCAGAACCGCTCCTCGATCCGGCGCTTCCGGCCCGATCCCGTACCCCGGGAACTTCTGGACCAGTTGGTCGAGGCAGCCCGGTGGGCCCCTAACGCCGGCAACCTTCAACCCTGGCACTTCTACGTGGTGACCACCCCGGACCGGCGCCGGTGCCTGGCCCAGGCTGCGCTCAAACAGGATTTCGTGGCGGCCGCGCCGGTATGTATCGTGGTCTGCGCCGAACCGGACCGGTCCGCATCGCACTACCGGGAGCGGGGACGCACACTGTACTGTTACCAGGACACGGCCGCGGCCGCTCAAAACATCCTGCTGGCCGCCACCGCCGCCGGGCTGGGCAGTTGTTGGGTCGGCGCGTTTCACGAGGACCGGGTGGTGGCGTGTCTCGGTATTCCGCGGGGAAGAATACCCGTGGCACTTATCCCCATTGGTTATCCCGACCGAGAGCCCGAAAACCGCACCCACCGCAGGCCCGTTGAAGATATCGCCACTTTCATTTAGTCCGCCCGACCGGTGGACAACCGGGCGGCGGATTACCGGCCCCAGGGGACGTAGGAAGTCTGAGGAGGAAGGCTTGTGTTGTTTGACGTGTTCACCCCCGAAAGAATATTATTCGGTCCCGGCAGCACCTACCGGCTGGGAGAGGAGGTGCGTGTACTGGGCCGCAAGGCATTGGTGATTACCGGTCGGGAAAGCCTGAAAAAGTCGGGTAACGTCGAACGGATCACCCAACCGCTGACCCTGGCCGAAGTCGAAGCGGTATTTTTTGACGAAATAACGCCCGAGCCCTCGGTCTTGGCGGTGGACGCCGGGCGGAGACGGGTGCGGGAAACCGGCTGTACCGTAGTGGTCGGGGTCGGCGGCGGAAGCGTCCTCGACGTTGCCAAGGCCGTCGCCGGTCTGGCCGGCATGGAGGGCGACACCGGCGAATACCTCCGGGGCCGCGAGATCACCGGTGCCGGACTACCGTTCGTGGCCGTGCCCACCACGGCCGGCAGCGGTTCCGAGGTCACCGTGAACGCCGTTCTGGTCGACCCCGAAGCCGGAAAGAAAACGAGTCTGCGCCATGATCGGCTGCTGGCCAGGGTGGCCGTTGTCGACCCCATTTTGACCATGTCCATGCCGTCGGAGTTGACGGCCCAGACCGGTCTGGACGCCCTCACCCACGCTGTGGAAGCCTATACTTCCCGTTGGTCCACGGCCTATTCCCGCGCCTTGAGCCGCGAAGCGGTACGCCTGATCGCACAAAACTTCTACACGGCGTACAGTGCGCCGGGCCGCCGGGAAGCCCGGGAAAACATGCTTCTGGCCAGCCTCATGGCTGGTATGGCCCTCAACACGGCCCGAGCCGGGGTCGTGCACGCGCTCGCCCACCCGCTTGGTGCCCGCTACGGGCTTAGTCACGGTCTGGTTTGTGGGGTACTCCTGCCTTACGCAATGGAGTTTAATCTGCCGGTGGTGGAGGACAGGTACGCGGAACTGGCCGGAGCAGCCGGGTTGACACCACCCGGAGTCCCTGAAAACGAGGCCGCCATCAGGTTCACGGCTTACGTCAAGCGTCTGGTGGACCGTTTGGGACTGCCCGAGAGACTGGGTCCCCAGGGATTGACCGAAGGACACGTTCCAGACCTCGTGGAAACGGCAATGGGCAGCAGTTCTCTTGCCGCCAACCCCCGCAAGGCCACCGGACATGATCTGACCGACCTGGTGAACAGGCTATTGTAGAGCATCTCCCTTAACATGCGCCGACTCCCGGGAACGTTTGGACAGCCGTTTCAGCAAACGGCCAACGGGGTATAATTTGACCAAGCCTTCGGGGCCGGCAACCACCGGCGCCGGGTAGGAGGAATGGGCTTGATACCGCTTCGGGACACAATCCGGGCCCGGCGCTTTCCCGTGGTCACTGTCTCCATAATCGTGGCGAACATCCTGATTTTCATCTTTCAGGCCACTCTGACCCTCCCCGAACTCCAGTACCTCGTGAACACCTTCGGCCTGGTTCCAGCCCTTCAGATCCAGATGTTTCAGCAGGCGCCTTTCAGTCTGCAGACCTGGATACCCATGGTCACCTCCATGTTTCTCCACGGCAACTGGTTTCACGTGCTGGGTAATATGCTTTACCTCTGGGTGTTCGGTGACAACGTGGAGGACGTGTTGGGAAGGGGCAAATTTCTGCTTTTCTATCTGCTGGCCGGTTTGGCCGGTGGTCTGGCGCACGTCATCAGCAGTCCGGGGTCGCTCGTGCCCACCATCGGCGCTTCCGGGGCGGTCGCCGGAGTGCTCGGGGCCTACTTCGTCACCTTTCCGCATGCCCGCGTCCTGGCCCTGGTGCCGCTGCTGTTCATCATCACCTTCATGGAGCTGCCGGCGGTGCTGTTCCTTTTTCTTTGGATCGGCCTGCAACTCCTGAACGGACTGATCGGTCTCGCCGGAGCGCAAGTCGCTTGGTGGGCGCACATCGGGGGCTTTGCGGCCGGGATGGTGCTGATCAAAATCTTGCTGAACCGAACCAATGTCTTCAGGCCGACCTAAACCACCTTCTCTGGCGCCACTCGGCACCGGAACGTGGACGCACCACAACAATGATCCTAATCGCATTGTCGGGGCATCAGTCACTACGTAACCCGGTAATCGGTGCTGATGGTACGACCCTTCCACGGGCCGACACGCCCCCGCCGGTCTTCACCGTCGTAGTGTTTCAGTATGCGGTAACCCACCGAGCGGGCGAACAAGAAACTGATCCCACCGGCCACGAACACTCCGAGGAAGGGGATGACCCGGCCGAGAAGCGAGCGCTGGCTGGCCCGCAGTCCCAGATAGATCAGGGGACGGTTCATACCGGTGGCTGTCGCCTGCCTGGAAAGATGGTAAGCGGTGAAGCGTGCCGCCTTTTTTCCGA
This sequence comes from Desulforudis sp., assembly GCA_014859075.1. Taxonomy (GTDB): domain Bacteria; phylum Bacillota; class Desulfotomaculia; order Desulfotomaculales; family Desulforudaceae; genus Desulfopertinax. The sequence goes on along the minus strand of JACUUW010000029.1, from coordinate 4,097 downwards.
ACACGTCCACACCGGCGGCCAGACCGAAGACACGGACCGCCTCTTTTTGAACCTCCACCGAAAAAGGATTACGGCCGTACACCACCGAAAGCTCAAGCACCAGCCGATAGAGCACGACGCTAAACACCATGATGTCCACAGCCACCCCGGAAATAACGGCGATCAGGGTACCCAAACCCGGGAAAACAGCGGGCAGTGCCGTTATCGCCCCGACCACCCCGCAAAGCCGGGCCTTGTCCGTGATGATTCTACGGGCCAGTTCCTGATTGTCTGCTTCCGGATGTATCCGACGCAGCCCCTCCACGCGCCGGCGGGCGGACTCCGCCAAACGGTAACTGAAAGGATCAAAAAATGCCATGCCGTAAACTCTCCCCAAGACCATCATACCATGACCAATACCGGCCATAAAGCCAAGGACGCGCGCCTGCGCGTCCACTTGGCGAACAGCAATTGTTCCAGGGGGGAGGGGCAAAAGCATGGTCTAATACCTGATGTCGGTCGCCCAGTTCCATCCGTTGTTGTTATCCCAGTTGTTCGCACTGTCTTTGAAGCAGAAGTTGCATTCTTTTGCACCTTGCATCGGGATTGAACAGGCGAAGGAACCATCGGGTTCGCGCTTCATTTCGCTCCAGCAATTCCTGGCCCAACCGTCAAAGCCGTAATGTATAAAGACCCGGTCAGCCCCATTTTTCTGCAGCAGTCCTTCATACCGGATAGTGGCGTGCCTGTCCTTGAGACTCGGCGAAGGGACCACGTCGACGCGTTCATCCAAGAAGTTGCGGCCTTGCGCTACATACATTATTTTTGACCTCCCAATATTCTTAATTACTTACACTTCATAGAATCTGCAGAGGCTCCAAAAATAATTACTTGTATTTCGTGCTTCGTGCAACACTATTTCCCAGCCCGGGTGTGCGCTTTTCTCTTTTTGGATCATAAACCGAACCGGCACATTTGCAGACGTCAGGAAATTGCATCCGGCTCTTGACAGAATACCCATTAGTCGCTATGCTAATATTTAGGAGTTAGTGATTGCGAGCGCATTCACATCCTGGGAGGTGGAGAGTATGGGAGAAGTGGTCTATCTCTTCCCGGTTCGGTCGCCTGAGGCCCCCTTGAACCCGGTGTGCCTGAATTATCGCCCTCTCGGTTACCAGAAGAAGAGCTGGATTTACGAGTTGGCCCCGGGCTCCTGCGGTACCTGCAGCGAATACTGGCCCGACCGAGGACAGTGCGGCAAACTGCCGTTCATGAAAGAATGCGTTTGCGTGGGTTGCGGTGTTTTCTACATTGACCGGCCCGGCGGGCGGTGCAGCGAATGCGGTGACCGTCTGGCCGCCATCACCGCGCCCAGCGACTGGTGACGGCTGCACGGTGGTTGCTTTACAGCGGAAGGGCCCCCCGTTACACATAGATCCCCCGGTCGAGGCCGGTTCCTTCTGGGACCGGCCTCGGCGTTTACTCCCCCTTATCCTTATCCCCGATCCGGGGGCCGGGCTTGGCGGTAGGAGCGGCAATCAGGATCCGCCACCCGGGCGGGGCACCGGCGGGGGAGAGCTTGCTCCGGCGGTAGCTATACAGGAAGTAGACCAGCACTCCCACGATCATCCAGACGGCAAAGCGCACCCAGGTCAGCGGCGGCAGGTTCAAGATGAGGTAGCCTGAAAAGGCGATGGCCGCAAGCGGCGTCCAGGGCATGCCCGGGGTCTTGAAGGTGCGTGGCAAATCGGGTCTGGTACGGCGTAGCACCAGCACCCCGATGGACACGATCACAAAGGCGCTCAACGTGCCGATATTGGCCAACTGGGCCACGATATTGATGGGCACGAAACCAGCGGTGAACATCACCACCACCCCCACCACGAGGATACTCACGTAGGGTGTGCGAAAGCGTGGGTGGACCCTGGCGAATATTCCCGGCAGCAATCCGTCCCGGGACATGGCGAAAAAGATCCGGCTCTGAGCGTAGAGCATCACCAGCAGCACGCTGGTGATTCCGGCCAGTGCCCCCACGGCTACAATTGAGCCGCCCAGCGGGATGCCGGCCCGCAGGAGCGCCGTAGCCACCGGAGAGGCCGTGTTCAACTGGGTGTACGGCACCAGACCGGTCAGGACGATGGTGACCAGGATGTAGAGGCCCGTGGCGATGACCAGCGACCCGATGATACCGATCGGCAGGTCCCGCTGGGGTTTTCTGCTTTCTTCGGCCGCGGTCGCCACCGCGTCGAAACCGATGTACGCGAAAAAAATGATCGCGGCGCCCTGCACGACGCCCAGGGGGCCGAACGGCAGGAACGGGCTCCAGTTGGCCGGGTCGATGAACCGGACGCCCATAACCAGGAACAGGATGATGACGGCGAGTTTGATCAGCACCACCATCTTGTTGATCGTCCTGGTCTGTTGCAGTCCCCGAACGACCAGCAGGGTGATCAGCGCGGCAATAGCCATCGCCGGAAGATTGATGATCCCCCCGGCCAGGGGTGAGTTGACCAGGGCGAGCGGCAGCAGAATACCCACCGATCGCAGCAGTTCGACGATATAGGCGCCCCAGCCGATGGCAACCGCCCCGGCCGCCACCATGTATTCCAGCATCAGGTTCCAGCCCACCAGCCAGGCCACGAATTCACCCAGTACCGCGTAGGTGTAGGTATAGGCGCTGCCCGCCACCGGGATGGTGGAAGCGAGTTCGGCGTACGCCAGGGCGGCCAAGCCGGCCGCGATGCCCGCCAGCACAAACGACAGTACCAGCCCCGGACCGGCATACTGCGAGGCGGCCACCCCGGTCAGTACAAAGACGCCGGTGCCGATAATCGCGCCGATGCCCAACGCCACCAGGTCCAGCGCACCCAGATTCTTGGTGAGACCGCTTCTTTCGGTTTCGGCAAACAAACTCCGGAGCGGCTTTGTCCGCCAGACACTCCAGTTTTCCGACATCGTCCCCGGATACCCCTCACAAGGTGTTAAGAATTTCTACTTATTATGGGCCGACGTTGCCGCCGCTAACCTCCCCACCGTTTCGCATAAGGTTCCGGCCGGTAATAGATACTAAAAGTTGGGTGTCGCGCCGCCGAAGGCAGGAAAACATTGCGAAATCATAGAACATTGTTCATAAATATGAAATCCCTGTAACGAGGTGAAGCCGATGCTTATTCAATGGTTGGGTCACGCCTGCTTCCTGCTGCAAAGCGAATCGGGAAAACGAGTCTTGACCGACCCGTTCAACGAAAAGGTGGGTTATCCGTTGCCCCACGTCGAAGCCGAAATCGTCACCGTAAGCCACCAGCACTTCGACCACAACGCGGTGACGGTGGTCCGGGGGCGGCCCAAAGTCATCCAGGAGCCGGGAGAACACCGGGTAGCGGAGATCTCGGTGAAGGGCGTATCCACTTTCCACGACAAGGAGCGGGGCGCCAAGCGCGGCGCGAATATCGTGTTCGTCATCAACCTCGACGCGCTGAACGTATGCCACCTGGGTGATCTTGGTCACTCGCTGAGCCGGGAGCAACTGGACCGAATCGGTCGCGTAGACGTGCTCTTGATTCCGGTCGGCGGCACTTTCACCATCGATGCCGCCGAAGCGGTGCAAACGGTGGCCGCCATAGAACCCCGCATCGCCGTACCGATGCACTACAAGACCGCATACATGGATTTCCCGATCACCGGGGTGGAAGAGTTCACGAAGCACTATGACCGGGTTTCCCACCGCGACCGACTCGAGGTAACCAGTGACGGCCTGCCCGAACAAACCGAAGTCGTGGTGGTGGCTTTCTCCGGCGGGAGGGTCGGGTCGTGAAGGCCCAAGTCGGTGACCTTACCCGCTTCGAAGCCGACGTGCTGGTGAACGCGGCCAACGGCCAAGGCTACATGGGCGGCGGGGTGGCCGGGGCCTTGTTGCGTCGCGGCGGTCCGGAAATCGAGGCGGAAGCGGTAAGAACCTGTCGGGAAACCAAACCGCAGACCGGTCAGGTTTACGTGACCACGGCGGGGAACCTGCCGGCCCGGTACATTTATCACGCCGTCACCATGCTGCACCCGGCCGAGCGGTCCTCGGTCGAAATTGTGGAGCAGTGCCTGCATTCGGTTTTACTCAAAGCTCG
>JACUUW010000302.1 GCA_014859075.1 Desulforudis sp. | reverse complement strand
AGCGTCGGCTTTCCGGTCGTCGAGGCCGAGTTCCCCGGCCAGATATTGCGCAAGTCTTTGGGCCGACTGCAACGGGTGACCCTCCTCGCCGGATATGCGACTTAACGACGGACAGGGAGGCGTTATCCAATGGAAATATCTTCTTCAGGAAACGGGTAAATCCTTCCTCTATCAAAAAAAAACGACAAAAAAGGGCCGGATATTGCTACCGGGATCCCGTCCGCCGGAAATCTGGAATCCCCCGATCAACCCGAGGATGCCATATGTTTGATCCCCGCCGGTCTGGCCGGCTGTTCCGACGGCTTCTTTGTAATTTTGGTAACAAGGTCATTGCTTTTCTGGTGGCTCCGTGTTATATTATATGCAATCGCACCTATATGCGGAATGCAGTTAGTTCCGGGTCGGAGAGGGGGGAGCGCCCGTTTGCGATTAAGCCCCACGGAGCGCACCGGACTCCGTGTGGGCGGCTCCGTCAACAAATCAACTGACTGACCGGAATAGCATCAAGAAAAGCCTTTGAAAGTCCTGAGGAGGTGGGACGATGTATTTCCCTGTCGCCGAGATTGAAACGGCACCCTGGGTGCCTTTCTTGGCCGGCTTTACGGTGGCGTTTGTCTGCAGTATGGGCGGCGTGTCCGGAGCCAACCTGCTGCTGCCGTTCCAGGTGAGCGTCCTTGGCTTTACCACCCCCGCGGTCAGCGCCACCAACCACCTGTTCAACGTCGTGGCCATCCCCAGCGGGGTGTACCGGTACATCCGGGAAGGCCGCATGGTCTGGCCGCTGACCTGGATGGTGATCGCCGGCACCATTCCCGGGGTGTTTGTCGGGGTCATCGCCCGGGTGCACTATTTGCCCGATCCGACCAATTTCAAGTTCTTTGCCGGTCTGGTACTGCTCTACATCGGCCTCATGATGGTCCGGTCCCTACTCAAAAAGCCGGCGCCCGGCGCGGACAAGCGCACGGCGGAACGCCGGTTCCAGGAACTCGTCGGCCAATACCGCAAGTCCAGTGAAGCCGCCCTGGAGGTCGGCAAGGCGCCGCTGCCCAAGACCGAAGTCAAGCAGTTCAGTCCAACCAGGATGGAGTACACTTTTTACGGCGAGACCTATGCCGTTCAACCCATGGTCATTTTCGGTTTCTCCGCCCTGGTAGGGGTGGTGGGCGGAATCTACGGCATCGGGGGCGGGGCCATTATCGCGCCGGTTTTCGTGGCGCTTTTCCACCTGCCGGTGTACACCATCGCCGGGGCGTGCCTGATGGGCACCTTCCTCACTTCTTTGACCGCAGTTGTCTTCTACCAGGCCATCGCGCCCTTCTATCCCCACCTGGTGGTGGCTCCGGACTGGCTCTTGGGCCTTCTGTTCGGGTTCGGCGGCATGGTCGGTATGTACCTGGGGGCCAGGGCCCAGAAGTTCGTCCCGGCCCAGATCATCAAGTGGATCCTGGCTCTGATCCTGGTCTCCACCGCGTTGCGGTACGTATTGGAGATGTTTCTTTAGGACTCTCTGTTCCACGGTGCATGGATCGCAACAAACACAAGGGCGCCCGGGTGGGGTTAAACCCCGGGATGCCCTTGCTGTTTTGTGCGGTTGGTTTGGGACTTGAAAGGAAGGTTTAGTACGGCACGAAGCCCGCCTGGTCGAAAACCTGCTGGCCGGCGCGGCTGATCAACAGGTCCAGGAAGGCCTGCGCGAGCTCGGGGTTGCCGGCGTTTTCGGTGCGCGCGGCCGCAAACTCCGCCGGCGCACCGTGCACGACGGCCGGAAACCACCCGGGAAGGGGCCCTTCGAGGGTTACCGAAGCCTGCGCGTAGTAGTCGGCGTAGGCCGGGTTGGAGAGGTTGATCCGCTCGGGCAGGGTCAAAAACCGTAAGCCCGCGTGCTGCGCCACCGACTGGTACTGGAAGGCGTAGTCCAGGCGCCCGTCCACGATTGCCGGACTCAAATCCACCGACTTGGGGTAGATCCGCTCCGGGCCGCATTTCCGGTTCAGAAGCTCGAAAAGACCGGGACGGCCGTAGTACCGTTCGGCCAGCTGCCAGACCAGGAGGGTCCGGTAGCCGCAAGGGTCCTGATTGTAGTCGGAACGCCCGAAAGTCACTTCCGGTTCGAGCAGGACGTCCATCCAGTTGTCCGGGCTGAAATGCCGGCTGTGCCGGGACAGATCATCGAAGGAGATCACGATCCGGTCGATGGCGAACACAAAATAGCGGCGCACCAGCCG
>JACUUW010000255.1 GCA_014859075.1 Desulforudis sp. | reverse complement strand
TACTCCGAGAAATAGAACTTACTCTTGAGCAGTTTCGAAGAGAATTAAACAACCTTTAAGATGAGGATACGCGGCCTGGGAAAGCAGGCCCGCGATACCGTGAACGTCATAGTTTAGTGGATGGTCAGCAGTCTTATACCCACCGCCGCACGGGGATCACTTTTGTCAGAAAAGTGAAGATACGGTTATGGAACACCGGTCGCATATGGGATAGATTTTGGCAAAACAAGAGGGAAATACAATAACTTGCCGAGAATCGGTATGCTAATCTAAGGTCTTATGCTGATCCATATAGGAGCCCAACCCGCCAATTATTGCTCTTTCTCGCTATCTATGGACAACCCATCCATTTTCCCCTTATCGTATTACCAGCCAAATGTTTAATTGGTGAACGGTGGTATGTGGCTTGCACAGTAAATACTAAGTCTGGGGTCGCTGAATGTTCTGATCGGTCCCAATGCTGCCGGCAAGACCAACTTGATCGAGGTAATCAGCCTGCTACAGGCGCTTCCCCGGGATCTGTATAGGAACACACGAAGAAGTCTACTAAATGGGTGTGCCAATCGGCTGAAGATCCGATGCGGCATGTATCGCCGAAAAACGCGTTGCGTGATAGCAGCGCCGCAGCCGGTACTTGATCCCATTCCACCGCGCCCCTGCGCCCCTCAGACGTGGGTGGCCAGACGGGTCACCGCCTCCGGGGCGGTGCGGGCGTAAATGCGGGTGGTATCCAGGCGGCGGTGTCCGAGTGCCTCCTGGATCACATCGATGGGGACACCCTGCTGCAACAACTCGGTAGCGAAGGTATGACGGCAGCGCAGGGTGTGGAAAGCCACACCGGTGTCCAGCCGGCAGTTGCGGGCGTGCCATTCCAGGGTGTAGAGGGCGACACCGAACAGGCGTTCCGCCCCCGTGCGGCGCTGAGCGAAGTCTACCAGATCGAAAGCCGTCCGCCGGTCCACAACGGGGGCGAGGCGCTCGCGGGTGCCCTTGGCGTCACGAACGTGTAGCAGGTAGGCCTGTTCAATGACCAGGACGTCCCCCGGGGCCAGTTGCACACACTCGCGCACCCGGATGCCGGTGGCGAACATGGTATGAAAAGCCAACTCCACATGCCGGGGCTTGCCGGCCATCCAGGCCAGCACCCGCTCTTTCTCGGCCGGCGTCAGGAAGCCGGGCAGGCGATCCGGTTTCTTCACCTTCAACCGGCCGGTGTTCACGGGGTTGCTTTGCACGAGCCCCTCAAACACCAGGAAATCATAGAGACTGCGCACGGCGGACAGACAGAGATTGATGCTGGCGGGCTTAAAAGACGAGGCGGCCAGAAAATTGCGGAAGTGCCTGGCGCGTCGCGGACTCGCCTCGCGGAAATCAAGGTGGTTGGCGGTGCAGAAGCGCGCGTAGCGCTCCAGGGCAAACCGGTAAGTGTCTACGGTTTTGTAGCTGTTGCCGGCGATTTCCAGATCCAGCAGGAAAGCGTTGACGTAATAGTCAATGTCGGTGTGCATGCTAACCGTCCCTCCGGTGTCTGCCCAGTTCCATCAGGGCCTGGGGTGCCGTCCGGGCGTAAGTACGGGTGGTGTTGATGTCGGCGTGGCCCAAAGCTTCCTGCACCACGTCCAACGGGACGCCGCGGCGTAGCAGTTCGGTGGCGAAGGTGTGCCGGCAGCGGTGGGCGTGAAAATCGATGCCGGTCGCGGCGGCGCACGCGCGGGCGTGGCCGGCGAGAACCGTTGCCGACAAGCCGAACAATGTTTTCCCGGGTGAACGCTCTTGGGCCAGGTGGAGCAGGTCCAAAGCGGTGTTCCGGTCCACGACCGGCGCCAGCCGCCCCTTGGCTCCTTTCCCCAAGCGGACATGCAAGAGGTAGGCGTTACCCCGCACCAGCAGATCCTCCGGACGCAGTGCCGCGCACTCGCCGAGACGCAGGCCGCTGGCGAACATGGTCCGGAAAGCCAGAGCGACGTCTCGCGGGGCATGATCCCGGAACCAGGCCAGAATCTTTTGTTTCTCATCCGGGGGCAAAAACCGCGGCAGGCGGTCCGGCTCCCGGACCCGCAGGCGCCGGCGGATCACGGGGTTACCGGTCAGAAAACCCTCGTCCACCAGGTAGGCGTAGAACTTTTTCAAGTGGGAAAGGGAGGCGTTCACCGTGGAAGGACCCAGTCCCCGGCCGACCAGCAGATTGCGGAAATCCCGGGCCTGAGGACCGGTGAGCCGGAACGGGTCAAGGTTCCGCTCCGCGCAGAAA
>JACUUW010000254.1 GCA_014859075.1 Desulforudis sp. | reverse complement strand
TGGAGGCCGTGCAGTTTCACCCCAAGACGTTGCCGCCGACCTGGATTCCGGTCAGCGAGGGCGGCGGCGGCTACCTGCTGGACCGGAACCTGGACTACTTCATGCCCTACTACGAACCGAAGAACAAAAAACTACCCTACCGGGACGTAAAGGCCCGCCACATGCAGGAGCGCATCCGGGCCGGGCTCGGGGTGGACGGCCCGCACGGACCGCACCTCTGGCTGGATATCCGTCATCTGGGGGCCGCGCATATCGACACGCATCTGCAGACTCTGGCCACGCTCTGCCGGGATTTCGGGGGGATTGACCCGGCAAAGGAACTGATACCGGTCCGCCCCGCCCAACACTATGTCATGGGCGGGGTAAAAACCAATATCGACGGGGCGGCATACGGGTTGAAAGGGTTGTTTGCCGTGGGCGAGGCCGCGTGCTGGGACGTGCATGGGTTCAACCGTCTCGGCGGGAATTCTCTCGCCGAGACGATCGTCGCCGGCATGGTTGTCGGCCGGAAAGTGGCCGAGTTTGCGCTTGGGAGTTCCCTGGAATACTCTTCGAAATTGGTTGAAGAACACCTGGCCGCTCAGGAACACCGCCTCCACAACCTCATCGCCGGGAAAAACGGGCGCGAAAACGTGTTCGAACTGAGGACACGGCTGGAGAATGTGCTGACGACACACGCGGGCGTTTTCCGAACGGGTTCCGGACTGAAGGCAGCCGTGGCGGAACTCGAGGAATTGCACCAGCGGGCGCGGCAAGTGGCGCTGGTTTCCGGCGGCCACGGGGCGAACCCCGAACTAGACGCCGCCCTGCGGCTCCCGGGGTTGGTGCGTCTGGTCCTGTGCATCGCGTGCGGGGCGCTGGCCCGCACGGAAAGCAGGGGCGGTCACTTTCGGGAGGACTTTCCGAACCGTGACGACATCAACTGGCTGAACCGCACCCTGGCCTACTGGCCGCCGGAGGCCGCGCTGCCGGTCTTAAAATATGAGCCCGTGGTCATTACGGAACTCCCGCCCGGTGAACGCGCCGCCGCTCAGGGATAGGACATTCCGGCCGCAAGGTGCAGGTCGCCGGCGGGTTGATCTGGTTGTTGAGGAGGGAAAGCATGGGCCGCCGCCTCACTTTTGAGATTTTCCGGTACAACCCGTCCGAATCCGGGACGCCGCCGAGAATCCAGGCCTTTGACCTGGAAGAAACACCGGGGATGAATATCTTTGTCGCTTTGACCAGGATCCGGGAACGGCAAGACCCTTCCCTCAAGTTCGATTTTGTCTGCCGGACGGCTCTCTGCGGCTCTTGCGGCATGGTCATCAACGGGCGGCCGAGGCTGGCCTGCAAGACATTCACCAGGGATCTCCCTTGCAGAATCACCTTGTTCCCCCTTCCCGTTTTCAAGCTCCTCGGGGATCTCTCAGTGGATACCGGCGCCTGGTTCAGACGGCTGTCCTTGAGAACCGGAGCCTGGCTGCACACCTCCCGGGCCTTCGAATTCAGGGTCCCGGAGGAACGCATGGACAACGCAACCACGTTCAGAATCTACGAGGCCGAACGCTGTATTGAATGCGGCTGCTGCATCGCCGCCTGCGCCAAGGTGCACATCCAGCCGGACTTCATCGGGGCCGCAGGGATCAACCGTCTGGCCCGTTTCATGCTGGACCCGCGCGACGAGCGGGGCGAAGCGCGATTCTTTGAAGTATTGGGTACGGAAAACGGGATTTTCGGCTGCCTGGGCCTGATGGGTTGCGAGGACAACTGTCCCAAAGACCTACCCCTGCAACTGCAACTGGCCTATGTCCGCCGGATGATGGCGCGGGCAGGCCTGGCGGGGAACGGCAGCCGGGGCGACGGACCGGGACGTGGTTGACAACCGGTTCTAGAAGGAACCCGGTGCCTCCTTCTCTTCTCTGTCTTTCTTCTTGAAGGCATCCCGTTCCCAAACCCGCCACGGAAGCTGTTGTTCGGCGGCCAAGCCTCTCTCCAGCAACGCGCTCAGCGTTTCGGGCTCCAGGTAACGGGTTAGTTTCCCCTCTTCGGCCACCGAGATGGTGCCGGTCTCTTCAGACACGATCAGCACCAGGGCATCGGACTGTTCACTCAAGCCGACCCCGGCCCGGTGACGGCTCCCGAGTTCGCGAGAAAGTTCCTTGCTCTGGCTCAGCGGCAAGTAACAGCCGGCGGCCAGCACCCGGTTGCCCTTAATGATCGCCGCCCCGTCGTGCAGGGGGGTGTTTTTATGGAATATCTGCAGCAGCAGGGGCTT
>JACUUW010000028.1 GCA_014859075.1 Desulforudis sp. | reverse complement strand
GGGGTTTGGGGACTTCCAAGGCCTTAAACAATTTTTGCTGAATAGCTTTGATTTCAGTGCGCTGATGCACACGTCCCGAGGGGAACACAAATTCGCCGACGTGCATTCGCTCCAGGTGTGTACGAATGGTTCTCCAGGTCTGTCCGGTTTTGTTCTCGGCTACGCGAATCAAGAGCAGCGCCAACCAACAGAGCAGCACGTGCGCCCGGATGCGGTCCTCCAGACGGGGCGACCCACTCTTCCACGGCGCGCTTGCTCATCGGGGCCAGGGCCCGGTTGGCCACCAGAGCGAAGATGGCCCGCTCCACCGGGCTTTGGAACTTGCGTTCTTTGAGCAGTTTCTTGAGCACCTGGTCGACGGCCAATTGCTGCCACAGTTCGTGCAGCACCCAGGCGCCGCCGAGAGGCTTGGCGGTTTCAAACCGGAATTCTTCGCCGTGGTCACGGCGGCTTTCAAAGCGAAGTGCTTCTTGCGGTCCCAGATAACGGGCTTTGCCTCCTCCCTAGACCTTACAACGCCGACACCACCGGGTGTGTCTGGTGGCGTGCCATCCCTTCCCCGGAACCGAGCGGTTCAAGACACTAACATCTTCGATTACCGCCGGGGCCCGCCGCAACGGTTGCCAGTCCCGGACCAGTTCCCGAAGCTCCTGCAAACGAACCGGGTTGTATTTGTCCAGGACAGCTACCGTAACACGTTCTTCTTTGCTTCGCCGACGACAAGTGTACACCAGGTGTATGTAACGAACACCTCTAACCATATAGCTTCGAACATACACACCCTCGGTTTAATCCATTATATCGCGGTTGAAGAAGATTATATGTACTGCTCCAAGCACAAAAAGAATCAGGGATGAAACGCCTTGCTGCCGGCGTCTCATCCCTGAGTGAAACAGAAATCAAGTCAGCGTCGGTTCAAGTGCGCTCTTCCACCGTCAGGCGGACCTCCCCCTCCATTTCGTGCGGGGGGGTGGACACCGGGTCCTTCAGAAACACCTCTTCCGGCGCCGCGGCAAGGCGGTAACCGTTCGCCACCATGAACCTGATCATCCCCTGCAGCACACCGCCCAGGGTGTCAAACGCACCTTCGCGCACGGCGGCCAGCACCTCCCGGTCCGGGATTTCCTTGACTCCGGGGGTGGTCTCGGTATCGGGGTGGGCAAGAGGTTCCTCGACCTTGAGCGGGATACGGATCTCCCACAGCAACTCCTCGGGGGGCATCATGGGGTTGTTTAAATACACACCGACGGGCGGGCCCGCCGGAGTGTGGCCGTTTTCCTTGATCCATAGATTCAACTCCTGAATGGTCTCCGGAATCAGGCTGTACGGCCCCTTCCCGGATTTATGAACCACAGTCTCCGCCGGAATCTCTTTCAGCGTTATGATTTCGGGCATCGCAGTCAACCTCCTCGATGCTACCCGTCCGGGCGGTAAATTCTATCCATGAGTTCTACGTTCCGGCAAGAACTCCTCCCCGAAACGGGGCATCCCTGCTTATTGCGGCACGGCCTACCCCCGTTGCTAATAGTTTTCACCGAGCATTTCAAAATAGCCCCTGGGATGCGCGCAGGCCGGGCATTTCTCCGGCGCTTCAATCCCTTCGTGGATGTAGCCGCAGTTCCGGCACTTCCACTTCAGCGACTCATCCTTGGCGAATACCTTACCGTTCCGGATGTTCTGCAGCAGAGCCTTGAACCTTCTCTCATGAAACTCCTCGGCCCGTCCGATGCTCTCGAGGACCGCCGCTATCTCCGGAAAGCCCTCCTCCCGGGCCACCTGGGCGAATTCCCTGTACATGCTGGTCCATTCGTAGTTCTCGCCCTCAATGGCGGTCTCGAGGTTCTTCGAAGTGTCCTGGATGCCCCGCAGCAACTTGATCAGGGTCTTGGCGTGCGCTTTCTCATGCTCGGCGGTCTCCATAAAGACCCCCGAAACCTGTTCAAAGCCCTCTTTCTTGGCCACGGCGGCGAAGTAGGTATACTTGTTCCGTGCCTGCGACTCCCCGGCGAAAGCGGCCTTTAGGTTCGCCTCCGTCCTGGTCCCTTTCAGTTCCTTCATTGCCCGTGCACTCCTTCCGGTCTTTCTCCGGCACATTTTGGCAATAATTCCGCACCCCGCCCGGTGATTCCTGCCACAAAGGGCTTGATTGACGTACATCCCAACACTTGTTGCCTCCTACCGCTTACAAACCCGGCCTTCCATGGTCGTATCTACCGGAAAGACCAAACCCTTACCCGCACCGGCTTCATAACGGTAAACGGTGTCGATGGTGATCGGATTGTTGAAAATATCTTTGAACCGGACCGACACGCGAACTTCCCGCTGTTTTCCGTTGCTGTCGGCGTCACTCGTAGTCAGTTCCACTTTTTGCCCCGGTCCGAAAAAGGCTATGTGGTTGCGCGTTTGCAGGTCACCCCGGCAGTGCACCTCGATGTCCATGGCCGGGCCGGGCCCGACATTCCGGATGAACAGACAGGGCGGCCTGTCGGCATTGGGCCCGTGCAGTTTCAAGACGGTGTATAGGATGGGCCGGAAATTTGCCAGTCTGGTTTCATACATCTCGTGGGCCATGGAACGGGCGGCGCGCACCGAAAAAAAGGTCAAAAGAGCGAGCGTGGCCGTCGCCGCCGCGGAGAAAGTGGGGCCGAGCGCCTGCAGCGTAGACAGATCCATTCACATATCTCCCCTGGACTACTTATCCACCGCATAGATTTCCCCGCCCGCTCCCTTTTTACCCGTTCGGGAAACGCTACGAGCCCGCTCGGCCCAGCCGGTGGACGTGCCGTGCCGGGCTAACGCCGTTTACGAACTATTTCCTGCCAGTGCTGTTCCAAGCGGGCGCGCAGGCGGGTGTACCGCCTTCCGAACTCCGAGGTCAGACGGTCCGCGACCTCGGGGTTGTTCAGCCAGTAGAACCCGCCACCGGCCAGACTCACCACCAACAAAACCAAAATCACGTTGCGCCAAGCCGCCGTCCGGTCCGCTCCCTGCACCGGCGCCCGTCCCGGCTGCCCGGGATCAGGTCCGTAAAGGTACAGGCTCACCCCCTCGGCGAACCGGACGATACTCTCCTCGGCCGCCCGCCGCGTGTTCTCGTGCGCCCCCACCTCCAGGAGCAGTTTCAAGGGGTGCAGGTCCTGATTGTAGTTGCCGTTGGCGATAAAAACACCCCGGATCAACCCGGGATAGACTTCGTTGTTAATGTAATTCTTTAAGTCGAAGGCGAAGCTCCGGTTTACCGCAAAATGTGGGTTCTGGCGTCCGACCACGAACATGATCTGTGCCAGCCACTCGCCGTCCACCCTCTCGGCATAAGCGTCCCACGGCGCCGCGTCCCGGTGGATGTCAAAAACGGCGTCGGGCTCTTCGGCAACAAGCTCCGCCGCCGTGTTCCGCGAGCGCCGGTAGGCGCCCCGGTCCTGGGGTAGGTGGACGGTCTCGTCGTGGATCACATCCACCCCCTGTTCCTCCAAGGCCTCACGGAAGGTTTCACCGACCACGTGCACATCGCCCCGGCCGTCCACGTTCGGCGTGCCGCGCGTGGGCACATAGGACTCGCCGTTGTGGGTGTGGTAGACGGCAATCCGCCGGTTGGGCAAACCCTGCACCGGCACCGGCCCGCCGGCGGCCTCGTCCCACCCCACCGGCAGTGCGCCCCACTCGGGGTCCCCGGGCGCCACCGTGCGCACGTGGCGGACGTAACCGGTCCGGTCTTCCAGCCGCACCACCTCGTAGAGCCGGTTGTCGCCGTCCAGGTACTGGTCCCCCGCCTCAAGCCGCCGGCCGGTCTCCATAATCACCCGGCCGTCCTCGTCCACCAAACGGTAGTAAAGACCTTCGGTAATTTCCTGATCGATGAGTTCGTCGAACTGGTCCACAAACTCGGGAAACGTCCCGGATTCCACGGGAACAGGACACAACATGGCAACCAAGGACAGGATGACGACGACTAGAAACCCGCGCGCGCACTCAGACATGGGCCGGACCTCCTCCCAATCGTTCGCGGATTTCTCCGATCAGCTCGGCCAGTAGCACCGCGAATACGCCGGCAACCACCATGGCGCCGAACACCCCGCCGCCGCCCAGGACCACCGGTCCCATCGGCAACCCGGCCGCTACATTCCACAACCAGAATCCCAGATCCAACAGGAAAACGCCGAGCACCCCGCCGATGAAGGCCGCCCGCCGGGAACGCCCCAGCAGGTAAGCCGTCAACCCCGCCACCAGGGGGGGCATATAGAGCGGATCGATGTCGAACCGGCCGATACCCGGCTGACCCGGAAGCATTACCTCCAGGCCCCACAGGACCACCGCGGCGACCACCGCCGCCAGCACACCCCGTATTCTTTCCAGCCGGGTATCCGCAGTGGCCAGCAGGTAGATGCACACACCCAGAGGAATCAAAGCGCCGCCGACATTAAAGGCCAGCCCCCGGCCCAACACGATATCGGGCATGAACCCCCCCACGAGCATAAGCCCCAGCAGAACCATAGCCTGCAACCGGGTCAGCCGCATGCGGTCCAGCACCCGGTGCAAAAGACCGAGAAATACCAGTGCCAAGAGGGCCATTAGGATCACTACGGGGATGGACTGCAAGAGCAAGGCGGACTTCCTTTCCGCTCCCCAACGGGAATAAGTTCTCCACCGGGGATGAAATCTCCAGCGTCCATAGCTTGTGTCGGGCGCCGCCGCCGTATTCCGAAAACGCAAGGCCGGCGGCGGCCATTCGGCGACCTCAATCATTCCTGCATTCACATGTGCCAGATGGCTTGAAGTGAGTGTATAGTTTTAGTAGGTGAATGGGGGTCGTAAATAGAAGTGAGACCTCAAGTGGCTTCCCACAAGGGGAGCCCTCCCAGCCAAAGGAGTGAGGTCTCATGTTTAAGATTCGCTTTCTGGTCGAGGTAGTCCTGTTTTTGACGAAAGGAATTTTTGAGGTGTTCGGATCGGTTCGGAATATGGATGAGTTGGAGAAGCGGGTGCAGCGGCTGGTCCAACAAGACGTTTAAGCGTAGACTCTACCGTGACCGGAAGACCGGTGCGTACCGTTTCCTGCTGGACGAAGCCCTGGGGCTGGCCGCTCGCCGGCGGATTACGCCGCGGATGAAGCGGTTGATCCTGGATTTGGGCACCGAGATGCCCTTTAGGCGCGCGGCCCGGATCCTGGATTTTTTGGTGGCGGGGATTCACCCGATGACCGTCTGGTCCGAGGTGCGCGATGCGGGAGAACAAGCTGCGCAGGATGCCGAAGCCTTACGTGAGGCTGTATTTAAAGACGGTGTTGTTCCCGAAAGCGGCAAAGTGGTCCAGGAGTTATCCATCGAGGCCGACGGCGTGGTAGTGCCATTGCAGCGCTCGGCCAAGACCCACGGTGAAATCAAGCTGGTGGTCGGCTACGAGGGCAAAGACCAAGACTCTGGCAGGCTGGTGAACCGGCACACGGTGGCCACCACCAAGAGCAGCCGGGTGGCCTGGGAGGGCGCCGGTGCCGCTTTCAAAACGTGCCCGCCCTTGAAGGACCGCACGCCGGGAAACATTGGGTTAAGCACATCCTGAGGGGGATTGGTTGCCCGAAGTGGTCTACAGTCTAGTAAAATTTAAATCGGCTGGGAGATTACCTACTAAGTCTTGACACGGTCTTTTCCGCCGGAGTTGTTGACGGTCATCGGGGCCTATGCTAGAATAGCTGTTAACATATAACGGATAAGCAGGTGCCCCTTTGCCAGGGGATAATAGGGAATCAGGTGCAAATCCTGAGCAGTCCCGCTACTGTAAGCGATGAGTCGCCCCCGGAACGCCACCGGTAAGCCGGGAAGGCGGGTGCAGCGACGATGACCGCGAGCCAGGAAACCTGCCTGCTGGTCGGTTGCTCCTTATCTGCCTCCGGTTGAGGGGCGCGGAGCGGTGTGTCGGATTAATCACGGACTCTCGCCGGTGTGCACACCTTGAGTGTGAGGCAGGCAGGCGGCAGGGAGACACCGGGATTGTGCATGCTGGGATCCTCTCCCAATACCGGGGGAGGGTCCTTTTGATTTTGCGATGGGAGATGGTGATGGATGCTGATCAGCAACCTCGGCTACCCGCGCTTCGGGCGGGAACGCACCTTGAAAAAACTCTTGGAGACCCATTGGCGCGGGCTATTGGATGAGGAGGGTCTGCTCACCGGTGCGGCCCGTCTGGAGGAGGCACACTGGCACCGGCAGGCCCGCCTGGGCGTGGAACTCGTCCCGGTAGGCGATTTCTCGCTTTATGATCACGTTCTCGATACCGCCGCAATGTTGGGACTCGTGCCGAATCGCTTTGAAAAAGCCGGCGACGGCCTGACCCGCTACTTCGCCATGGCGCGCGGTGGCCCCGATGCACCCGCGTGCGCCATGCGCAAGTGGTTCAACACCAACTATCATTACATCGCTCCCGAGTGGGATCAGGAGCCTGCCCTCGTCAAGAACCTCCCGCTCCAAACCTATCTGCGTGCCAAGGATATCCTGAATGGCAACGCTAAGCCGGTGCTGCTTGGACCGTTTACGCTGATCAAGTTATCCAAGAATGTCCCCCAGTGGCGCCGCGCGTTTGACGCCTTGAGCCCCCTTTACGCCCAAATCCTGCGCGAACTGGATGCGGCCGGCGCAACCTGGGTTCAGATGGACGAGCCGGCACTGGTACTCGATGTAACCGGAGAGGAGGCGGAGGCCCTGACCGCGGCGTACCGGACGATAACCAAGGGCCTGACCGGGTTAAAGGTGATGCTTCAGACCTACTTCGGCGGTCTGAGTCAGTATGCCCGCCTGATTACACTGCCGGTGGACGGGTTCGGGCTTGATTTCGTCCACGGATACCCGGAAAACGTCGCCAACTTGAAGCGCCACGGCTTCCCTCCGGATAAATGGCTGGGTATCGGGATCGTCGACGGACGCAATATCTGGCGCTCAAATCTGAGGCAAAAACTGGAGCTGCTGCGCCAAGTGCGGTCGTACTTACCGACCACCAAGTGTTGGCTGCAACCTTCATGCAGCCTGCTGCACCTCCCCGTAAGCGCCGCCGACGAGTCCCACCTGCCCGCGCCACTGCACCAGGGCCTTGCTTTTGCCGATGAGCGGCTCACGGAACTGCGCACCCTGGCCCGGGCAGTCAAAGAAGATGAAACCGCGGTGGCCGCGGAATTGGCGGCTGCCGACCAGGCGCAGCGGGCCCTGGCGGAGATGAGTAACCGGGTGGTGCCCGCCGTACGGAGGCGTGTTTCAGCCCTCGGGGGGACCGATTTCGGGCGGGCCGTTCCGTATGCCGAGCGGCGGGAGTTGCAGTCACGCCGGCTCGCCCTGCCCTCATTCCCCACCACAACGATCGGCAGCTTTCCCCAGACACCGGAGGTACGGGCCGCCCGGGCACGGTGGCGGCGGGGTGAAGTGAGCAAGGAACAATATGAGACCTTTATCAGAGATCAGATCGCCGAATGGGTACATATCCAGGAGGAAGCAGACCTTGACGTGCTGGTACACGGTGAGTTTGAGCGGAACGATATGGTCGAGTTTTTTGCCGCCAAGCTTCAGGGATTTGCCGTAACCGCCAACGGCTGGGTGCAGTCCTACGGTTCCCGCTGCGTCAAGCCGCCGATCCTATATGGCGATGTTTACCGCGACAGGCCGCTGACGCTTGCGGAAACCGTCTATACCCAATCTCTGACGTCGAAACCGGTAAAAGGCATCCTCACCGGGCCGGTAACCATGCTTAACTGGTCGTTTGTACGTGAGGATCTGGAGCGGGATCGGATTGCGTACCAGGTCGCTCTGGCCCTTCGCGACGAGGTTGCCGATCTGGAAAAGGCCGGTTTGGCCATTGTCCAGGTCGACGAACCCGCCCTCCGGGAGGGACTGCCGCTGCGGACCAACGCGAGAGCGCCCTATTTGTCCTGGGCGGTACGCGCCTTCAGGCTGGCTACCAGTGGCGTCGGTCCTGAAACCCAGATCCATACCCACATGTGTTATGTCGTGTTCGGCGATATCCTGGAGGCCATCGAGGCCATGGACGCCGACGTCATCTCGATTGAAGCCGCCCGCGGGCGAAATGCCCTCGAGATTTTTAAACGCTGCGCTTATCATCGGGACATTGGTCTCGGGGTGTTTGATGTCCACAGCCCCCGCGTACCGGAAGTTGAGGACATGGAGCGCGTCGTCAGGCAGGCGTTGGACGTCTTCCGCCCCGCGCAACTATGGGTCAACCCGGATTGCGGCCTGAAGACCCGACAGCAGCAAGAGGTGGCGCCGGCGCTGAAGAGAATGGTCACGGCGGCGCGGCGATTGCGCACGGAGTATCGTCCCGGTTGAACCAATAACCGGCCGGTGCCGTGTCGGTGGCGGGTCCTTGTTGACCATTTTTGAATGCAAGGAGGACAACCATGATTACATCGATCCAAAAACGGGACGGGCGCACCGCAGCCTTCGAAAGCATGCGCATTACCAACGCCATCGCCCAGGCCTTGAAGGCTACGGGGGAGGCCAAGTGGGCCAACGATGACGCCGCCCCGGCGGTAACGCAGCGCGTGATCGAGGCTTTGGAAAACCGGGGCATCACCGTGCCCACCGTTGAAGAAGTACAGGATTTAGTGGAAGCCGGCCTGATGGAACTCGGTTATCACCGGACCGCCAAGGCCTACATACTCTATCGGGAACAGCACCGCCAGATGCGGGAAATGAAGTCGCTGGTCAACTGTGAGCTGGTGGAGTCCTATCTCAACCAGACGGATTGGCGCGTGGCCGAGAACGCCAACTCGTCCTTCTCTCTCCAGGGACTGAACAGCTATATCTCCAACACCGCCGCGGCCAGCTTCTGGCTGGAACGCATTTACCCTCCTGAAGTACGCCGGGCACACCTGGAAGGCGATTTTCACATCCATGATCTCGGTTACCTGAGTGTTTACTGCGCCGGGTGGGATCTTAAACAGCTTCTGGAAGAAGGCTTCGGGGGAGTGCCCAACCAGGTATCGTCCAAGCCGCCCAAGCACTTCCGCTCGACCCTGGGCCAGATGGTCAACTTCCTTTATACCCTGCAGGGTGAGGCAGCAGGCGCCCAGGCTTTCTCCAACGTCGATACGCTGCTCGCCCCTTTCGTCCGCGCCGATAACTTGAGCTACAGGGAGGTGAAACAGGCCATCCAGGAGTTTGTTTTCAACCTAAACGTGCCCACCCGGACGGGCTACCAGACACCGTTCACCAACATCACCATGGACCTGGACATTCCTGCATTTATGAAAGACGAACCCGCCGTGGCCGGCGGTCGGGAGCTTAATGCTGGTTACGGGGACTATCAGGAGGAAGTGAACATAATCAACGAGGCGTTCGCCGACGTGCTGATGGAAGGCGACGCCTGCGGGCGCGGATTCACCTTTCCCATCCCGACTTATAATATTACGGAGGCCTTCGCCTGGGGAGGTCCGGTAGCCCAAAAGCTGTTTGCCGTAACGGCCAAATACGGCGCGCCGTACTTTGCCAACTTCATCAATTCCGACCTCCAACCGGAGGACGTGCGCTCCATGTGCTGCCGCCTGCGCATTAACAATAAAGAACTCCTGAAACGGGGCGGCGGTCTTTTCGGCGCCAACCCGCTGACCGGATCCATCGGGGTGGTGACCCTGAACCTGCCGCGCTTGGCCTACCTGGCCCAGGACGAACAGGACTTCTTTACCCGTTTGGCGCAGCTGGCGTCCATCGCGGTCACTTCTCTAGAAATCAAGCGCCGCGTCCTGGAAAGGCTGACCGGCGGCGGGCTCTACCCATACTCACGCCATTACCTGCGGGGAGTCAGGGAAAGAACGGGGAGTTCCTGGACCAATCATTTTGCCACGCTGGGGTTGGTGGGAGCGGCCGAAGCGGTCCGAAACCTGCTTGGCAAAAGCATCTCTGAGGCGGAAGGCCGGGACTTCGCCAGGCACATCCTCACTTTCCTGCGGGAATTCCTGATGGCCGCTCAGGAACGTACGGGCAATCTCTATAATCTGGAGGCAACACCTGGCGAAGGTTGTTCCCACCGTTTGGCCCGCATTGACAAGAAGGAATTCCCGGGCATTCTGGCCGCGAACGAGGACGAATGGCGGAAAGGCGCGGCAGCCTACTACACCAACTCCACCCAACTGCCGGTTTACCAAACCGACGATGTTTTTGGCATGCTCGTGCACCAGGAACCGTTGCAGACGTTGTACACCGGCGGGACGGTGGCCCATATTTTCCTGGGCGAAGCCTTGCCCGATCCGGAGAGCTGCGCCGCGCTCGTCCGCAAGGTAACCAAGACCCACCGCCTGCCCTATATTTCAGTTACGCCGACCTATTCGGTATGCTCGAGCCACGGGTACATCAGCGGCGAGCACCGGCAGTGCCCCCATTGTGGCGGTTCGACCGAGATTTATTCCCGTATCGTCGGGTACTACCGTCCGGTCAGCCAATGGAACGAAGGCAAAAAGGCCGAATACGGCCAACGGAAAGTGTTCCACCTGCATCAACCCGATTAGGTGTTTAAAGGACCAAGATCATGATCTAATGCGCCGGTTTCAACAACATGTCGCTGGTTGATTGGCCCGGCAACGTAGCGGCTGTGGTCTTCCTGCGGCAGTGCAACTTCCGCTGCCCCTGGTGCCCGCCACAATCCCGATCTGGTAGGACCCGCACGATTGGACACGCTTGTGCCCGTGGACCATGTTTTGCAATATCTCAGAAAGCGTCGGGAGATGCTGGACGGCCTGGTCGTCACCGGAGGCGAACCCACTCTTTCCCCCGGCTTAACCTCATTTCTGTTCCAAGTCAAAGCGATCGGCATGCTGGTTAAGCTGGACACCAACGGTTCCCACCCGGAACTTGTCCACCGTTTACTAGACGAGCGCCTTGTCGATACCGTCGCCGTTGACTATAAGCTCCCCTTGCGACTGTATGAAGATCTGGTAAACGGCAAGAATCCCGAACGCGTGGCCACAACCATCGGCTTAGTCCTGGACCGCAAGTGCGGCTACGTGCGCACCACGGTAGTGCCCGGCCTGCATACCAGCGAACTGCTAACGGAAATGGTCAAAGCCTTTCCCGGACTCAACAAAACAAACTACCACCTGCAAGGCTTCCGTCCCGGCAGTTGTCTGGATCCGGGGTACAATAGTCTCCCTCCGGTTACGCCGGCGGAAACCGACCGTCTAAGCAAAGAGATCTGGGAAGGAACACATCAAATCGGCAATGCCAGCCCAGAAGATAAGAGTTGAACGGTATAGGAATGGCGCGGAGTGCCGATGACAGTTGCAGCCGGTCCCTGTTCCACAATTCGGCCCCGGTGCATTACCGCTATTTCATCTGCTATGTGATAGATCACGTCCAGGTCGTGGGAGATAAAGAGATAGCCAAGCTTCATTCTTTGCTGGGTTGCCTTTAAGAGTTGCAGAACCTGGGCCTGGACAGAAACATCCAGTGCCGAGGTAGGCTCGTCCAGGACCAAAAGGGAAGGTTCTACGCTCAAAGCCCGGGCAATGGCCACTCGTTGGTTTTGGCCGCCACTCATTTCCCAGGGATAGCGGTGATAGAACTCCAACCCGAGGCCAACCATTTCCAGTAACCCGGCCACGCGTTCCTTGACGTACCGTCCCTTGGCCAGACGGTGAACCTGCAGCGGCTCGGCCAGGATTTCACCAATCCGCATCCGGGGGTTAAGCGCTCCATCCGGATTCTGAAAGACGATCTGCATTTTGCGTCGTAAGTATCGTGCTTTTTCCCTCCCGGCCCGAAAAACATCAAGGTCCTCGAAGCAAACGCTCCCTCCGGTGGGGCGCATAAGCCCGACCACCAAGCGCCCGACCGTGCTTTTGCCCACACCGCTTTCACCCGCCAGCCCGAGTGTGCAGCCAGGGGCTATGGTAAAGGAAACATTGTCAACCGCCTTTACCGGCCGCCGTCCCAGCCAACCGTTGCGGAAGTGTTTTCTCAAGTTCCGCACTTCTAACACCGGTAACACCTCACTCTGTATCCAGGGGCCACCTCGCCAAGCGGGGGCACCTCACCTGCGCAAATCGCCCCGGCCTCGCCGCACCGCGGCTGAAAGCGACAACCGGAGGGAAGTTGCACCAGAGAAGGGGCCGTTCCCGGAATGGGTTTCAGGCCCCGGGCCGGGTGTGATTCCAATAAACCTCTGGTATAGGGATGGCGCGGTTCCGAAAGCACGACTTCCGCCGGACCGTATTCCACCACCTGCCCGGCGTACAACACGGCAACCGTGCCGGCCAATTGCCGGGCGGCAGGCAGGTCGTGCGTGATCAGGATAAACGCCCGCCGGCCCGCCGTGATGTCCTGGAGCAACCGTACCACCTGCGCCCGTAAGGACCAGTCAAGCCCCTTGGTCGGCTCATCGGCAATCAAAAGGCGCGGTTCAAGCGCCAGGCCGAGGGCCAGCAGCAGCCGCTGCTGCATACCCCCGCTGAGCTGATGGGGGTAACTGGTTATCGCTCTTTCCGGCAGCCTTATCCTGGCAAACAACTCCATCACTTTCCGGCGAGCCAGGCCCCCGGCAAGACGCCGACGGGAGGTAACCGCCTCCTGCACCTGCCGTCCTCCGGTGAGCACAGGGTTTAGGGCCCCGGCGGGGTTTTGCAACACCATGGCGATTTCCCGGCCCCTGAATTGCCGCATCCGGGCAGCCGGGACGGTCAGAAGATCGTGTCCGCCGTATTGGATTTCGCCGCGGACCAGCGCCCCGGGCGGCAGAAGACGCAGAATGGCATGCCCGAGGACGGTTTTGCCCGAACCGGTCTCGCCGATAAGTGCCAGCCTTGCCCGGTCTGCCAGGGCCAGATTGACTCCGTCAAGGGCGTGCACCGTCCCTTCGGGGAGTGGAAAACGGACGGTCAGGTTGTTTATCATTAACAAGGACATGGCCTTACCCCTCACCAGATGAATAGCACCGCAATAAAAACCGCCGTCCAGCCAAGGCGCAACAGTGCCCCCGCAAAGGTTATCTGCAGCCCTAGGCCGATCCCGAACAAGCCGGTGTAATACGGCAGCCGGTGCGCCAGGATATACCGCAGGCTGGTGACGAGATTCGCCAGCAACAGGGTTAGCAGCACCAAGCGCGGGCTCAAGATCTCCCGCGTCAACAGATCTCCCAGCATCGCGTAAGCAGCCACCGGATTGGCAAAACACACCGGGATGGCGGCCAGCGCCTCGGGCGGCAGGCCCAGACCGGGAAACGATTCCATCAGGTCTTGAAACCAAGCGGTGTCGATCAGCAACAACGCCGCAATGCTCACCGGAAGGGCCAGCAAGACCATCCGTTTAACGACCCAGACCGTGCGTTTCAGGCACTCCCGGAACACCTCGGGCCAAGGTCTTTCCCGCCCCGCTCCCGGCAGCGGCGCGGGAGCATTATCAACAGCGCGCAGCAAAAAGACCCCCGCCACAAAGGCTACCCCGCTCACCAACAGGCCGTTCGCCAGGAAAAGAGCGATATACATGAGCCCTGCTATTCCTAGAAAGGGTATGGCCGTGGGCGCCAGGTACACAATGCTTTCGTACACTGTCTGTGGAAACCAGATAGCCACGCCGGTCAGCAGTGTTTCCCGGCGGCTGATTTTGCCTTCCCGGTGCAACCCGGCCAGCATGGCGACGGCCGTTGGAGGCGAACCGAAGGCAACCAGGAAGGCGACCCCGGCATCGCCGCTGAACCTGACCCGACGCAGCAAAGAT
>JACUUW010000253.1 GCA_014859075.1 Desulforudis sp. | reverse complement strand
CCCGTGTTCCCGAACCAGGGCCCCCAAACCCCGAATGTTGCTCAGCACACCGGTCGAGGTCTCGTTCTGGGTGACCAGTACCAACTTGATCGCCGGGTGTTTCCGGAGCGCATCCGCCACGGCATCCAGGTCCACCGGCAGACCCCAGGTAAAGGATAGTTCGATCACCTCGGCACCGTAGGTCCGAGCCAGGTCCCGGAAGCGTTCACCAAACTTACCGGCCACCAGCGCCAGTACTTTGTCCCCAGGGTTGACTGTATTCGCCACCGCCGCCTCCAGCCCGCCAGTGCCCGAACTGGTGAGAATGAAGACCTCGTTTTCGGTCTGCATGACCTGTTGCAGTTTGCCGTGCAACTTGGCGGTAAAATCCGCAAAACCCTTGCTACGATGACCGACCATCGGCCGCGCCAACGCCTCGCTGACCTGTGGCGGCAGTGGTGTGGGCCCGGGAATCATCAGGCGCAGTTTTTTTGACATTCACTACCGTCTCCCTTCCTCATAGATTTAAACAAAAACGACTACCCCGCATCCTAATTGAAAACAATACCCTTCCGACTCTAACTCTTGTATTCTAAAAAATAAAATCCCCCCGCCCTTATCGAAAGGGACGAGAGGTCAACTCCCGTGTTGCCACCCTTTTTGGCCGAAAGCCATCACCGGCACGGCCCACTCCAGTGCAATAACGGTGCACACCCCGTTCCCGCTTACGTTTTCAACGGGACCCCTTCGGGGAGGAATTCACCGCTTCTCTGACCGGTTTGCACCAACCACCGGCTCTCTGTGCAGGATCCACGGCTACTGTTCCCCAGCATCGGGTTTCCACTAATATTAATAATAGTAAATTTTATTATAAAGTGTCGCTGAAGGCAAGTGAACTGGTTTATTCGTTTAAGAAATTTAAGAAATATTGGTGCAGTCTGGTATCTGTCGTCAGCTCCGGGTGAAAAGCCCCGGCCAACAGCTTACCCTGTCGAACCAAGATCACCTTGCCGTCAAAGGAAGCCAGCGTCTCAACCCCACTGCCGACTGCCGTGACAAAAGGCGCCCGGATGAATACCCCCCGCACTGGTTTCTCCCCCAGTACCGGAACGTGGATATCGGCTTCGAAACTATCCACCTGACGGCCAAAGGCGTTCCGTTTAATGGCGATATCCATCAACCCCAGGCGGGGCTGTTCCGAACCCTCGATGTCCTTGGCCAGTAACACCATCCCGGCGCAGGTGCCAAAGATAGGCCGCCCGGCAGCCGCAAAGCGGCGTACCGGATTCCACAGCCCGAAGCTGTCCATCAGTTTCCCGATCGTGGTGGACTCTCCCCCGGGGATGATCAGGGCCTGACATTCATCCAGTTGTTCAGCCTTGCGGACTTCAACCGTCCGGCTGCCGCAGGCCGCCAGCGACCGGACGTGTTCCAGGAAGGCGCCCTGGAGCGCCAGAATACCAACGGTAATCACTTACCAGCCACGCTCCTGCATCCGCTCGTGTTCCGGAATGGTACTGATGTCCAACCCGGTCATGGCCTCGCCCAGTTCCCGGGAGACATCCGCCAGGACCTGCGGGTCATTGAAGTGCGTGGTGGCCGCAACCACCGCCCGCGCCCGGGCCTCGGGCTCCGAAGACTTAAAGATCCCGGAACCGACAAAGATTCCGTCACAGCCCAACTGCATCATCAGGGCGGCATCCGCCGGGGTGGCGATCCCGCCGGCGGCGAAGTTGACTACCGGCAGCCGGCCCAGCTCGGCCACCTGGGCCACCAATTCGTAAGGCGCACCCAGCTCCCGGGCCAGGGCCACCAGTTCCTCTTTCGGTGCCGACTGGACCCGGCGGATTTCATCCCTGACCATCCGCATGTGCCGAACGGCCTCCACCACGTTACCGGTGCCCGGCTCGCCCTTGGTGCGGATCATAGCCGCGCCCTCGGCGATCCGCCGCAGGGCCTCGCCCAGGTTCCGCGCTCCGCAAACGAAGGGTACCTTAAAGAGGTGCTTGTTGATGTGGTACTGCTCGTCAGCCGGAGTCAGTACCTCACTTTCGTCGATATAATCCACGCCCATTACCTCAAGGATCTGGGCTTCCACAAAGTGACCGATCCGTACCTTGGCCATCACCGGGATGGTTACCGCCTCCATGATCCGCTGGATCACGGTGGGGTCGGCCATCCGCGCGATCCCGCCAGCCGCCCGAATGTCGGCGGGCACCCGCTCCAGAGCCATCACAGCGCACGCCCCGGCCGCCTCGGCAATTTTAGCCTGCTCCGGGGTGGTCACGTC
>JACUUW010000252.1 GCA_014859075.1 Desulforudis sp. | reverse complement strand
AGCGGCGCACCAGCCGCGGCACGAGCACCCGGTCAAACAGCATCGGGTCGGCCAGCGCCACCACGTCCGCTTTTTCGCCTGCCAGCAGGCGGCGGGCACAGGTTACCGAACCGTCGGCCTCCAGGCGGATATTCACCTCCGGATAGACCTTAAGGAAAAGGCGGGCGCATTCCCGGAGCGGATGCCGTAGCGCTCCGGCGTGCAGAACGACGAGCCTGTTTTCGGTTTGGGGCAACACTAATCACCCTCTTCTTCGCTTCCGCTGGACGAGGCCCGGATGATTTCCTGGTAACGGTGCAGGAACTCCTCCAACTGACGCTTCTTTTCGGTGAGCAGGCGGGCAAAAACGTGGAGCGACCGCCGGCCGGCCGGGGTCAACTGGTAGAGCCGGCGGGCCGGACCGGCCGTTCCGGTTTCCCAGTGGGAGGCGACCAGGTGCTCCTCCTCCAGGCGGCGCAAGTTCCGGTAGACGGTGGCCGGGTCGGCCTCACCCTCCGATAGACCCATTTCGTTCAGGTTCTGGATCAATTCGTAGCCGTGGGCCGGTTTTCGATAGAGCAAGAACAGCAGGCAGGGCCACATGAGTTTCTCCGTGTGGGCCTGCAGCAGGGCCAGGTCTTCCACCGCCGGTTGTGATTTGTGCTGATTGCCGTCCATATTCCAGATGCTCCTCGAAAACCACTTGCTCTAGACATACCATACAAAACCAACAAAAACAACACGGAATCAATTCATCGCATATCGCCGGTGGTCCTGAGGTTTCTTCGTTTGTGAAAAACAACCGGTTCGTGTAAAATGTAGCAATAATCCGACCCTCTGCGGGAATCTCCGAAAAAGGTTGCTGACCGACTTGGACGAAAAGGCCACCCACATGTGTTTTGCCTGCAGTCCGGACAACCCCATCGGGCTGAAACTGGTTTTTGAGGACGATGGGGTTGTCTGCCGGACGCGATTTACACCCGGTTTGGTACATCAGGGTTGGAACGGCCGGATACACGGCGGCATCCTGAGCACCCTGCTGGACGAGGCCATGGCTCAGCTCCTGTACCGGCGGCGGGAAACGGCGGTGACGGCCGAACTCACCGTGCGTTTCAAGCGGTCGGCTCCGGTTGGGCGGGAGTTGCTGGTGGAGGCCCGCCAGGCCGCCGCACGGGGGCGCCTGGTCGAAGTGAAGGCCCAGGCCCGGTTCACCGACGGCACGGTGGTGGCGACGGCCGGCGCCAAGTTCCTGAAGGTGCGGGATATCTAAAAAGGCACTTATCCGGCAACAATTATTACTGAGGACAACAGGAGGTCTCATGGTGAAGCGGGAAGAAGCGTTGGCCCTACTGAAGAAAAACGTGACGAACCGGAATCTGCAGAAGCACTGTCTGGCCGCCGAGGCCGTAATGCGCCGGTTGGCCCGGCATTGCGGCGAGGACGAGGAACTGTGGGGCCTGACCGGTCTGTTGCACGATATCGACTGGGACCGGACCAAGGGGGAACTCGACCGGCACAGTCTCGAGGGCGCCGATATGCTGGACGAACTGGGCATGCCGCCCGAAGTGGTTTACGCGGTGAAGGTGCATAATGAACATCACGGCCTGCCCCGGCAGAGCCTGTTGGATAAGGCGCTTTACGCCGTCGACCCGTTGACCGGTTTCATTGTGGCGGGGGCGCTCATCCGCCCCGAAAAAAAGCTGGCCGCGGTCGACGTGCCTTTTTTGACCAACCGGTTCAAAGAAAAGGCTTTCGCCCGCGGGGCCAACCGTGAACAAATGCAGACCTGCGCGGAACTGGGCCTGTCCCTGGAAGAGTTCATCGGGCTGGGCCTGGAAGCCATGCAGGAAAACGCTAAGGAGTTGGGTCTATAATTTCCGTGGTTACTAAAAAGATTAACAAAGACGAAATCGTGGAATATATGCGCAAAGGCGCCTACCGGCCCATGACCCAAGATGAACTGTTAAGGGCTTTCGGCATCAAGAAACGGGGTTCGCGCAGTTTCAAGAAACTGCTGGCCGAAATGGAGACCGAGGGCTTGATCTACGTCACCCGGGCCGCCCGCTATGGTTTGCCCGAAAGGATGAACCTGACGGTGGGGCGGCTGCAGGGACACCCGCGCGGTTTTGGTTTTGTCGTTCCGGAAGACCGGCAAAACCCCGACGTCTTCGTGAGTGCGGCCGCGCTGAACGGAGCGATGCACGGGGACCGGGTGGTGGTGCGCGTCATGCCCGGCCGGAACGGCAAGCAGGAGGGCGAGATCATCAAGGTTCTGCACCACGCCAACGAGCAGGTGGTCGGCACC
>JACUUW010000251.1 GCA_014859075.1 Desulforudis sp. | reverse complement strand
CTCCAATTTTCGCCACAGCTCCTGGCGCTTTTGGGGCGCCCGGGAGGCGAAAGTAAGCTCCCCTTCCTGTTTTCCGAACTCGGCCATTACCCGCTCGCCAAGTTCAATCCCGATTTCATTGACCTCTTTACCCTCGGTCTCGATCCCGAAGATGTCGGCCATCCGGTGGAGTTTGTTTACATCCCGGAGCTCAAAGGACGGTGCCTCTCCCCGGGCGGCAGCCAGGAAGGTGGACGCCACTTCCCGCCCGTGGTCGCTGTGGGCCGCCGTACCGGCGGCCACCATGCGCGCAAAATTCCGGGCGACAATCGTCTCTACGTTCGCCCCGCAAACCCCGGTCTTGTGCGCCGTACTGGCATCACTGACCCGGCACGGTCCAAAGTTGCATGCCCGGCAGCAGGTACCGCCGCTACCGTAAGGACATACTTTCCTGGTCTTGACCCGGTCAAAGATGGTTTCCACACCCTCACGGGCCGTCTTGTCAATTAGCTCCACCGAAGTCTGGCAACTCGTCTGTTGTTGAGCTTTCATTAGGCGTTGCCTCCTTTAGTCCCTGCCTCTATCGTTACTGCCACCGGTACCGCAACCTGGCCCTTGGCAAGGAGCGTGTTCGCTTCTATACTATAGGCCGGTAGGACAACCACACCGGCAGGCAGGCTGGCGTCCGGGGTGGCCTTGACCGCAACCGACGCCGCCGCGGTACGGACCACGACTTCCCCACCCGCGGAGTCAATCCCTAGGGCCTTGGCATCATCTGGTGCCATACACAGGCACTTCCCGTCTTGATCAACCGCATCCAATCCCGCCATTTCGGAACGTTTGGCCAGATAGACTCTCCCTGACGAAGCATAGGGTACCATTACCAGCGGATACTCCGCATCCGGCTGCACTGCGGCCGCCGCTACGGGAGCCAGAATGGACTCCGGTGTGCCGGCGGCTCCGCCGGACTCATTATTCTGAGCCTGACCGTCGGCCGCCACCCCAAAGCGCTCCATCAGGGTCTTGATGGTGTTTATCTCGGGCGGCACCGTAGCAGCCACTACGGCCGCCAGCTCCGGCGCAGACCCGTTAATATTAAGGAAGCTGCCCCCGGTCTCCAACGGTGCCGAGGCCGGTAAAACCACGTCGGCCAGCGCCGCTGTTTCCGTGAGGAACAGATCCTGAACTACCAAAAACTCTAAACCTTCCAGCCGGGCTTTAACCTGAGCCGAAGACGCAAAGGTACTGATCGGATCCTCGGCCAGCACATAAAGGGCGCGTAGCTGATCATCATCGCCATCGGCGGCATAGGCCCCCGCCCGGAGCAGCCCGCCGAGGTTCGGAACGCCCGCCGCCGGGAAGATGCCGCCAGCCAGCCTTCCGGTAAGGAACGCCAACCGGAGTACGGCTTTGCCCACCGCCGGATCGGCACCGTCCACCGCAAATACGGCCACCGCCTTACGGGATGAATCGCCATAGGCGGCCACCGCGGCCTCCAACGCTTCGGCACTTACTCCGGTTTCCGACTGCGCTTCTTGCAGCGCCGCCAGCAACCCGGAGCCATCCGCCAGGGCCTCACGATCATACATACCCTGGTCCAACAGCCCGGCCGCCAGCTGCTCGAGAACGGCCGCCTCGGCTCCGGCCCCCGGCCGCAACCAGACCTGTGCCGCCCGGGATATCCGGCTTTCGCGCATATCCAGCGCAATTAAGGTCGCCCCCCGCTCCCGGGCCGCCTTGATCCGGGGCCATAATGCCGGTACCCGTTCGGTCACGTCACCAACGACCAGCAACACATCGGCGCCGGCGACCTCATCCAGACCGGCGTATGCCGCCCCGTCGCCCAGACCGGCGAAATCTTTCATAAAGCGGCGATCTACACCCCGCAGGACACTATCCACATAACGGCCCTGTAAACCCTCACGAATCAGACGGGTAAACCCGGAGGCCACCTCGCCGTTTACAATGGCGCCCAGAATGCCGCCCACGGCTCCGGCTCCGTTCTTGTCAACGGCACCGCGCAACCCATCAGTGATCGCCTCTAAGGCCTCATCCCAGCCCACCGGTACCAACGTCCCATCCTTCTTCACCATGGGGGAGGTGATCCGTTCCGAACTGTTCAGATAAGACCAGCCAAACCGGCCGCGAGCGCAAATATAGTCCTCCACCGAAGCGGCCCGTACCCGGGTCAGCCGGCCATCCTTGAGACTCACGCGCAACGTACAGGCCGCGCTACAGTGCGTACAGACGCTATCCGCTTCCTGCATTTCCCAAAGCCGGCCGAGACCCTGCCGCTGACGTTCAGATCGGAAGGGCG
>JACUUW010000250.1 GCA_014859075.1 Desulforudis sp. | reverse complement strand
TGGCCGAGTATTGGTTTAAGCGCCGCGGCTGGCAGATGTTCAAGATCGAGCCGCCGGTCAAGAATCTCGGACCGATCCCCGGGAAGCCCGGTCACTTCGAGGCCGTCTATACCGATAGCGGCATGCCCGACTTTTTCGGTTTTCGAAAAGCAGATAACCAGGCGATGTTCGTCGAGGTCAAGGAGGCCCGCGGGAAATCCTGCCCGGCCTCCCGGCTCTCTGCTGAACAGCGTGCGTTTATGGCCGCCCTGCCGGACTGCATGCGATTCACCGGAATTCTCTGGGATGACTGCTTCGAGATATTCCCGTTCACGCCCCGCGGCTCATACCAGAAGGGCCACGGCTTCAAATAGACACCCACAAGGCGGCCCGGCCCCCGGCCTGGGACGCGCGTGGTGAGGTTCGAGTCCTCCCGCCGGGCCGCAATTAACGCAGGAGGAGAATATGCCAAATTTGATTAAAAGCGGTGCTGCTTTTCTTGGCCAGGGTGCTCAGTGGCCCGGTCTTCACGTCCAAAAGGCCGGCGTCAACTACATAAAGAATCCCTCAGCGGGCGTAAATCTGGCAGGCTCCTCTATTGTGCAGGGCGCCACCATCGAGCGCCAGGCCTCCGGCGGCATCCTCGGTGGTTCCTGTTGGAAGATCACCACCGGCAGCAACCAGTGGTCGGGGATTGAGTTTAAAGGCTCTGACGCCTTTGTTCTGCCTGCGGTTGACGCGGATAACGATCAGTACGCTCTCTCCTTCTGGGCCAAGCTGGTGGCAACCGAGGGGGCCACCGACAAAATGGAGATATACGCCTCTGAAATAAGCCCATGGGAAATCTATGCATTGGCGACAAATCAGGTCATGGTACTAAACGAGTGGAGGTACTACGAGCTGGTATTCACGTTGGACGATACCGACCTGGCCCTGGCAATCCATCCCCATTCCGCTGGTGTCGGCTCCGCGGGCACGGTGTTGCTCATCGACGGTCTCACCCTGGAGCCGGAGCGTTCGTTTAATGACGTCTATCAAGGGGAGATTAAAAACAAAAGTTATGGCGTCCCCCCTTACAATGGCGACTCTCCCGGCTGTGCGTGGACGGGGACGGCTCATGCCTCCACGTCAACCCGCACGCAGGGCAAGGCTGATTTTCTCGGGGAGGATATCCCGATAGATTTTGACCTGCCCTTCTGGTTTGGCCTGGATATAACGCTCGGGTTTAACCGCTCTGATGCTTTCGAGACAATCAGCACCGAATGGCTTTCTATAGGTCGGCTCAAAGGTGATGGCCTTGGATGGGTGGACAATGTGGCCCTGGTGCTCGACTGGCATAGTCCTTTCGGCATCAGTGGCGATTACAAAATATATTTTCACCGAGAAGAGGCCGGTAGCGGCGCGGAGATTGTCATGCCGGAAGGTGTGAAGGTCGGCGACGTAATGCGCGTCGTGGGTATTTTCGATCCCACGACCCCTAACACCTCGCTACATCTGAGCATCAACGAAGGAGCCACGCTCAGCAATACCACAGTGCTAGCCGGTGGCCCCGCCGGTCAGATACTCCCCATGCCTGCCGGGCACAAGATAGGCATCGGCTACGCCAACGGCTGGGAAGGCCCCTGGCAAACAAACTCTGCGCACCGTAACCTGGTTCTGGAGCAAGGAATCCCGACTCAGCAACAGATTGATGCCTACCTTGGCACCCCGGAAGAGCCGCTGCTTAACGGCGGCTACCACATTACATTCGAGGAGGAACCAATGGCACGAGCAGCTGTATCACCGCAGGCAAGCAGCCACGCCGGCATCACCCCCACCTGGACCGCCCCCACCGCTGACGGGATCATGATACCCGGCGACGGGCAGACAAAAGTGATGGTGAGGAACACAAACGCTTCCCCCTGCGTGGTCACGGTGCAGACGCCTGAAAAGCGGTCAGGTCTGGACGTGGCGGAGCGTGAGGTCACCGTGCCGGCCACCACCGGCGAGAGGGACATCGGTCCCTTCCCGGCGGCCACTTTCAACCGTCCCTCCGGCGTCGCGGATGCGGGGAAGGTCTACATCGACTTCTCCATCCAGTCCGGCGTCACCTACTACGTTTTTAAGTAGACGCCTAGCTCTAAAATCGACCCACAGGCCCCAGACGGCCGGGAAGGATCTATCCGAATGGGCACCCGCCTGCATGTCTCCGGCTATGGCGAAGGCGTGGCGGTAGACACCGGCTCAGCCATCAAGGGGAACATCATCGACGTCTGGCTGCCCTGTGGCGCTGCGATCGAGTGGGGGCGCCGGCAGGTGACGGTTACAGTCTACTAACTGAAAGGAGAACGGC
>JACUUW010000249.1 GCA_014859075.1 Desulforudis sp. | reverse complement strand
CGGCGATCTCCTCGGTGATGAGAGTGGCGTTCGTGCCGATGACCGGCATCGCGCCCTTGTCGTGCACGTAGTCGACGATCTCCCAGATATCCGGCCGCATCAGCGGCTCGCCCCCCAAACGCATCCCCACCGTGAACAGATTAAACACGGCCACGAGCACCAGCCCCAGAATCACCACGGCCACCAGTACTTCCACCAGGGTCAGTCCGCCCTCGCCCGGTATCCGCTGCACCCGTACCACCTCACCGGCTTAGTCTGGCGGCTGGTCGCTCACGCGCACCCTGCCCGTCTTGGAAATGATCACGTACCGCAACTCTCCCCCGGCGCGGGTTTTGAGCCCCACCGCCCCGTTGGCGGCGGCGCCGCTCGGTTCCCCGAAGGAGTTAAACCACAGTACGTGATCCTGCACCTGACCGAAAAACTTGGCGTAAAACATGTCCACCCGCGGCGGCAGTTCAACACTATGCACCAAATAGAATCCCTGACCCTGGACGTATTTCCGGATTACATAGCGATCGGCCTCTTTGAAAAACTTCACCTCGTACGGGGTACGTTCGGTCTGGGCCCTTTCCCGGGCCTCCCGGAGGTCGGCCGCCAGTTGCCGGGCGGCGGTGTCAAGTTGGTGCCGGGTCATGAGCTTGTTGAAGTTGGGCAGGGCGACCGCCACCAGGACGGCCCCGATGACCATGACCACCACGATTTCCAGCATGCTGAACCCGCCCGTTCCGCAGCCGCGTCCCGGACCGCCGGTCCGCACCATCCGGCCCACCTCCCCTGCCACGGTCCCGCCGCTACCGGAAAAACCCGGCAAGATACCAGTCCAGAACGGCGTCGCCCCAGAAAAGGGCAACCACCGCGCCCGCCGCGATGAACGGTCCGAATGGCAGCGGCTCCCCCCGCTTCAACACGCCTCCGAGGCGCATCCCGATCCCCGCCGCGCTCCCCAGCAGGGAAGCCACGAACAAGACCAACAGGCCCAGGGGCAAACCTAGGAAGAGCCCCACCACGGCGGCCAGCTTCACGTCCCCGCCGCCCATGCCGCCCCGGCTGACCACCGCCAGCAGCAGGAGCAACCCCCCGCAGGCGGCCGTGCCGGCCAGCGCCGAGACCACCCCCGGCTCGGGCAAAACCACCGCAAACACGGCCCCGCCCGCCAGACCGGCCAGGATCAGCCGGTTGGGAATCAGCATGTGCTCCAGGTCGGTGAAGGCGGCCACGATCAGGAGCGCCACAAAGAACAGCGCCTTGGCCAGCGCGAACGGGTCCGGTCCAATGGCGAGGTAGGCTCCGGCGAAAGCCGAGCCGGTCAACAGTTCCACCAGCGGATAGCGGGGGTTGATCGGCAGGCCGCAGTATCGGCAACGGCCACGCAGCACAAGCCAGCTCAGCACCGGAACCAGATCGACGGCATTGAGTCGCGCCCCGCAGTCCAGGCAGCGCGAAGCAGGCCGCACCACCGACTCCCGCCGCGGGAGCCGGTGGATGCAGACGTTTAAGAAACTGCCGGCCGCGAGGCCGGCCAGGAACAACAAGACAAACTCCATCATCGTACAGTCTTACGCCTCACGATGGCCGCACGCCTAACCGGTTTCAGCAGGCCCAGCCCGCGGCGTTGTTGCCGGAGGGTTGGTGACCATCGCCAGGCCCAGGGCGAAGCGCTTAGCCGTTAGTCCTGGTAGTCCTAGGTGCCATTGCTGGCCACGCCCCCACTGAAGTGATAGCCGGTAGGTGGTTGGTTACCCACGACCTTGGTCGGCGTGTGCCTGTCGGTTACGTAGTAACGGTTTCCCGCGGGATCCCTTGTGTAAATAATGTACCTATCGGGAACATAAACGCGATAGTTATACGGATACTCTTCGCCCCACGGATTGACCAGGTCGCCCCAGTTTATCCCGTCTTCGTTCATAACCGTTTGTATTTCGTCGGGTGTAGGCAATTTACCCGTCTCCGCATAATGTATCTCCACCACCGCCTTCATCGAGCGCAGCTCGGCCAGCACCGCGCTTTCCCGCGCCTTATCGGCCTGGCCTGTAAACCGCGGCAGGGCGATGGCCGCCAGGACGGCGATGATGGCCACCACAACCATAAGCTCGATCAGGGTGAAGCCCCGCTCGTTGCGCCGCGCCCGGTGCAGCATGTACAGGAGTCTTTGCATATCCTGTCCACCCCCCTTCTCAAAGAATTCACTGCACGCTGCCGATCACCTCGAACATCGGCAGCAGGATGGAAATGATGATCAGCCCGACGATCCCGCCCATGAAGATGATCAGGACGGGTTCCACCAGGGAAGAAAGTCTGGAAACGCTCTCCTCCACCTCC
>JACUUW010000248.1 GCA_014859075.1 Desulforudis sp. | reverse complement strand
TAGTACAATTTCAAAAGCGCTGGGAGATCGCCTACTAAGTCTTGACACGGACATTCTGTTCTATATCTTTGACAGGTTTTAGGCGTACTGGTAGAATTATTTCGTAGCTATGCGGGAAGAACGAAGCTAGAGATGGGAGCGAGCTGAATTGGCCGAACACCTGTTTACCTCGGAGTCGGTGACCGAAGGCCATCCCGACAAGGTTGCCGACCAGATTTCCGATGCCGTCCTGGATAGTATCATCAGCCTGGACCCGCTGGCCCGGGTGGCCTGCGAAACGCTGGTAACCACCGGGCTCGTCTTCATTGCCGGTGAGATTACCTGCAAGTGCTACGTAGACATACCACACATCGTGAGAGAGACCGTGCGGGAAATAGGGTACACGCGGGCGAAATACGGTTTTGACTGCGACACCTGCGCCGTGTTGACCAGTATCGACGAACAGTCACCGGACATTTCCATCGGGGTGGACCAGGCCCTGGAGACCCGGGAAGGGCAGGCCCTGGACGACCTGTTCGACCGTTTGGGCGCCGGGGACCAGGGGCTCATGGTCGGGTATGCCACCGACGAAACGCCGGAGCTGATGCCGATGCCGATTTCGCTGGCCCACCGGCTCGCGCGCCGTCTGGCGGCCGTCCGCAAGAACGGAACGCTGCCCTACCTGCGGCCCGACGGCAAAACCCAGGTCACCGTGCAGTATGATCACGGACACCCGGTGAAAATCAATACGGTGGTGATCTCGGCCCAGCACCACCCGGCCGTCGACCTCGGCAGCGTCCGCTCGGACCTGATCGAGAAGGTGATCCAGCCCATCGTTCCGGTCAATCTGATCGCCAATTCCACGCGGTACCTGATCAACCCGACCGGCCGTTTCGTCATCGGTGGCCCCCAGGCCGACACCGGCCTTACCGGCCGGAAGATCGTAGTAGACACGTACGGCGGTATCGCCCGTCACGGCGGCGGCGCTTTCTCCGGCAAAGACCCGACCAAGGTCGATCGTTCCGGTTCCTATGCGGCCCGCTACGTGGCCAAGAATATTGTGGCCGCCGGTCTGGCGTCGAAATGCGAGGTGCACGTGGCCTACGCCATCGGGGTGGCCCGGCCGGTTGCGCTACGGGTGGACATCTTCGGCACCGGCAAGGTCAAGGAAGAGAAGCTGGAGAAACTGGTATTGGAACATTTTGACCTGCGCCCGGCGGCGATTATCCACCATCTTGACCTGCGCCGGCCGGTCTTCAAGCAGGTGGCCGCCTACGGCCATTTCGGGCGTACGGACCTCGACCTGCCCTGGGAGCGGACCGACAAGGCCGAACAGCTGCGCGACGCCGCCAGGTGAGAGGTGGGAAGTGAGAGGTGAGAAGTGGGAGGCAAGGCCTTCCATTTCATTCCGCGCCGGCGTGTTCCCAACAAGACCTTAATAATGGTGCTCAGGGCCTGTGCGCCACCTTTGCACCCACACCGACACCTTTTTCTGGAGGAAATCGGACACTTTTGTCGAATCTGGAACCAGGTGGTGAGTTCCGGTGCGCGTTGCAAAGGTGCTGAGCATCCTTTACCTGTGGACCGTGGTCCTCGGGGGCGTTTTGCTGCTGGCGCGGCTGTTCACCGGGATCGACCTGGACTTCAGCGTCGAACTTGCCGTGTTGATCCTCATTGTCATGGCCTCCGAGTGGTTGGTGGTATCTTTTCCGCACGGGCAGCTGTCCGCCGCCTACGCCATTACCCTGGGGGCCTTTCTCCTCTACGGTCCGGCGGCCGCGGCCTGGGTGACCGCGCTGGGCGTCCTTTTCGGCCAGGGGATCGCGAACCGCGGCAACCCGGTACGAACAACCATGTTCAACGGCGCCCAGAGTGTCCTCGCCGTGTACGGTGCCTACTGGGTCTACCTGCTTTGCGGCGGTGTCCCCTACCCCGGAAGCCTGCTTACCCTGGTGAACATCCCGGCCCTCCTGGCTTTTTCGGCCGGTTATTTCCTGATCAACCACCTGCTGGTATATGTTTATCTGCTGCCCCGGCGCCGGGTCAACCTGGTCGGCTGGCGTGAGACCCTGAGTTGGGGCGCGTCCACTTACTTGTTCCTGGTGCCGCTTGGATTCCTGGTGGCCGTGGTGCATCAGGAAGCCGGGTTCACCGGCGCCGCCCTGGTGCTGCTGCTCAGTCTGGTGCTTCAGCTTTTCCTGCGCCGTCACATCCGCGTCGAACTGAACAACCGGGAAATGGGTATCCTCTACGAGGTGGCGCGCCGGCTGGGCACCAGTGCCCCGGCGGACGGCCTGCTCGACCTCATCCTGCGCGAGACCAGGCAAATCATCCCTTACCACA
>JACUUW010000027.1 GCA_014859075.1 Desulforudis sp. | reverse complement strand
TTTCTCTTTTTGCGACTGCAGCGGGGGATCCTCGCTCCCGTTCCGGAGGACCAGGTGTTCGAGATGTTCCAGACCACCCGGGAGGTGCTCACCGACGCCGGGTACGAACAATACGAAATCGCCAATTTTGCCCGCCCGGGTCACGCCTGCCGGCACAATCTAATTTACTGGAACAATGAGCCTTACCTCGGTTTCGGTCCGGGCGCCCACTCGTATTGGTGGGGCCGGCGCACCGCCAACGAGAAGGATCCGGCAGTTTACGCCGCCCGCCTGTCGGCGGGGAGGCTGCCGGTGGTCGAGAGCGAAGTGATCGACCGGCGGACCGAAATGGCCGAGACCATGTTCCTGGGTCTGCGCCTGCGGCGCGGGGTGGCCCTGGAGCTGTTTCGGAAGCGTTTCGGCTGCGACTTGCAGGACGTGTACGGTGCCGAAATCGCCCGGCTGGAGGACCAGGGTTTTCTCGAAGTACGGGACGGTCGGGTGCGGATTACCGAACGGGGTTTGCCTTTGGCGGACCTTGTCTTCGAGGCCTTTATTTAGGAGACCGTTGAAAAACTTCGCCTGGCTTTGTCAGGCTTGCAGTCCGGTGCTCACGTACCACCCAGTACGCTCCGCACCGTTCCGGCTTCGCCTTCCGCGCCATGCTCGTTTTTGAACGGTCTCTGGAACTACATGATCCAGACTGACGGTAATAAGCGGGGCTTATACCGCAAACTCTACGAAGCGCGCAAATGAAGATCAGTCGTCGCGGGAAGCCCGTACTTTTTAGGGTTTGGGGACGACTCACGACCGACGGCTGATGGCCGGTATGTTCTTGACAAAAACAGGGATGGGTGCTATCTTGTTGCTTGGGATTAGCACTCAACCAAGGAGAGTGCTAACAAGGGGGGGCGGAATCGTGACTGTCGATGAGCGCAAAAAGAGAATCCTTTGGGCGGTGATCCAGGACTACATCAGCACCGCCGAACCGGTAGGCTCCCGGACCGTTGCCCGCAAATACAACCTGGGGATCAGCCCGGCCACCATCCGGAACGAAATGGCCGACCTGGATGAACTGGGTTACCTGGAACAGCCGTACACCTCCGCCGGACGCATTCCTTCCCAGCAGGGCTATCGCTATTACGTGGACCATCTCATGCAGCCCGAGACGCCCGTCGAGGAAGAAAAACAACTCATCAGAGCGAACTACCAGGCCAAGGCGAAGAGCATCTCCGAGGTCATCGAGCGTACGGGACAGCTCATAAGCCAGCTCACGAGCTATGCGGCCCTGGTTTCCGCGCCGCGGCCGTCACGGGGTCCAATCCGGCACGTCCAATTGATTACCCTGGAGGCCGGCAAGGCCATGGTCTTGATCGTATCCGAACCGGAAACGGTCCAGGCCCGAATCATCGACTTGCCCGAAAACATCACTCCGGAAGACCTGGATACCATCTCCGGGGTCTTGAACGCCAAGATCAAAGGGCATAAGCTGACAGACATCAAGATTACGCTGATCCGTGAGATCTATATGGAGCTTTTGCGCCACAAGGCCGTTGTCGAATACATCATCGAACTCATCGAGGATAGCGAGACTCCCGAGGATGAGAAACTATACCTTGGCGGCGTTATAAACATTCTAAATCAACCCGAGTTTCGCAACGCGGAGAAGGTGAAAACCCTCCTGAGCCTGCTGGAACAGGAAGACCTGCTTTCCAGCCTGCTGGCCGAGCAGGACGAGGGCATCACCGTCCGGATCGGCGACGAGTGCAAGTGCGACATCATCCGGGGCTGCAGCCTGGTCAGTGCGAAGTACATCCTGGGCGAGCGGGTGCAGGGAACCCTGGCTGTGCTTGGACCGAGCCGGATGCAGTACGCCAGGGTGACAGGGCTGCTGGACTATTTGACCAGGAATCTTTCCCAGGTTTTGGAGAAACTATATAAATAAAGAATTCAGAATCCAGAAGAAGCGGAAGAATTGGATCACATCTCAGGGGGAGCTGATGGATTGAGCCTCAAACAGCAGGCCGCCCAGGGTTCCGATGTGAACGAGCGCCTGGCGGCCTTGATCACGAATGCCAACGCCGCACGGGCCATCACCGCGGCCGTGGAAGGCACGCTGGGCCCTAAGGGCCTGGACACCATGCTGGTCGACAAGTTCGGTGACGTCGTGATCACCAACGACGGGGTCACCATTCTGACCCGGATGGAAGCCGATCACCCGGCCGCCCGGATGATGATCAACATCGCCAGGGCCCAGGAGGAAGAGGTGGGGGACGGTACCACCACGGCCACCGTGATGGCCGGTCAGATGGTGAGCACCGGGGTTGAACTGGTTTCCCGGGGAGTCCCGGTGGCCCGGGTAATCGAGGGGCTGCGCCTGGGGCTTCGCCGGGGGCTGGAGTTGCTGCATGCCGAAGCCCGCCCTGTTACCGACCTGGACGACCCGCGAGTGCACCAGGTGGCGCTGGTTGCCGGTCGCGAACATGCCGACATCGCCGCCCTGGTCGTTCAGGCGGCCCGGCTGGTCGGGATTGAAAAGCTGACCGACCACAACTTCAAGTTGGCCGACACGGTGTTGGCGGTAGAGGGTGCCCAAAACGAGGTGTTCATGGGGGTGGTGGTCAACAAGGAACCGGTGAACCGCCAGGTACCCCGTGAGCTTTCCGGGGAAATCAAGGTGCTGATTATTGACGACGCCCTGGAACCGGAGGATCTGGAGGACGAGGCCCTGGCCACCGAGGCCGGTTTTGCCCGCTATCTCCAACTCCAGGATGAGTTTCGGGTCAACGTGCAGAAGTTGGCCGCGCTGGGGGTCGGACTGGTGCTGGTGGACCGGGGGGTGGCCCCCGCCGCCGAGGAAATCCTGACCGACGCCGGCATCATGGTGATTCAGCGGGTTTTGAACCGGGAATTACGCCGGGTCGCCGAGCACACCGGGGCGCGGATGATCAAGCGGACCGGCCTGAAGAAGAGCCCGGCGGATCTGGAGACATTCCTGGGCCGGGCCGGCGGGGTAAGTCACGATGAGAAGCTGGAACGGGTGCGAATCAGCGACGGTCGGGGCAAGCCGATGGCCACCGTTCTGGTCGGTGCGGCCACCGAGGAGGTGGTCGGCGAGCGCGAACGCATTGCCAAGGACGCCGCCGGCGCCGTGCAGTCCGCCGTCCGGGGCGGGGTTGTGCCCGGGGGCGGGTCCCTGGAACTATGGGCCGCCCGGGAGGTCGAAAAGGTGCGCGGGGGCGTGAAGGGTATGTCGGCCTACGGTGCGGACTGTGTGGTCGAAGCGCTCCGGCGGCCGCTGGCCCAGATTGTGGCCAACGCCGGTTTCAACCCGCTGGAGAAAATCGGTGACGTGAACGCCGCGCAGGTGGCCGCGGGGAAAAACAGCCTGGGAATCAACTGTGACAGCGGTGAGGTTGAGGATATGGAAGCCGTCGGCGTGCTGGATCCGGCGCCGGTGAAGATATACGCCCTGAAGGCCGCCGGCGAGGTGGCCGAGGCGATACTGCGGATCGACACCATTATCAAAAAGCGTGAAGAATACCACGACGGCAAGGGGTTGAAAGGAGATGGATAATAAACTCAGGGAGAACCCCGACCGGGAAAATCCGTCCGTTTCGGAACCTCAACGGGATCCGGCGCCTCTCGAAAACGATGACGATCGTTCCGGTGAGGAGACCGCGGAGGTCGGGACGGAAGATATGGAGGCCCAACTCGCCGCGGAGGCGGCCAGGGACGAGGAATATCAGCAGCAGCTGCTGCGGCTGCAGGCCGACTTTGATAACTTCCGCCGGCGTACCCGGCAGGAGCGGGACGAATGGTTTCGGCAGGCGGCTGAGGATGTGGTGGCGGCGGTGCTGCCCGTGCTGGACAACTTCGAGCGGGCTCTGGAGAAGCCGGGCGACCGTCTGGAGGATTTCCTGGCCGGGGTCCGGATGATCCACCGCCAACTGGAGGGGATCCTGGCCGATCAGGGGCTCGAACGCGTTCCCGGTCCGGGTGGGGAGTTCAACCCCAGTATTCACGAAGCCGTAGCCCGGGTGGAAACCGGCGAGGCTCCCGAGAATATGGTCATTGAGGAACTTCGACCGGGGTACTACTTTAGAGGTAGAGTCATTCGCCCGGCGATGGTAAAAGTGGCCAAACCACCAGCATACGAGGAGGGAGAATAAATGAGCAAAATCATCGGCATTGATCTGGGGACCACCAACTCATGCGTGGCCGTGATGGAAGGCGGCGAAGCCGTCGTCATCCCGAACGCCGAAGGCGCGCGCACCACCCCGTCGGTGGTCGGCTTTTCGAAGACCGGGGAGCGGCTGGTCGGTCAGGTCGCCAGGCGGCAGGCCGTCAGCAACCCGGATCGGACCGTGCTTTCCATCAAGCGGTACATGGGTACCGATTATAAGGCCAAGATCGAGGGTCAGGAGTATTCACCCCAGGAGATCTCGGCCCTGATTCTGCAGAAGCTGAAAGCGGATGCCGAGGCTTACCTGGGCGGCAAAGTCGAGCAGGCGGTGATCACCGTTCCGGCTTACTTCAGCGACGCCCAGCGGCAGGCTACTAAGGACGCCGGTCGGATCGCCGGTCTGAAGGTGGAGCGGATTATCAACGAGCCTACAGCCGCGGCGCTGGCGTACGGTCTCGACAAGGAAGAGGACCAGACCGTCCTGGTGTTTGACCTGGGCGGCGGCACGTTCGACGTCTCCATCCTGGAACTGGGGGACGGCGTGTTTGAGGTTAAAGCGACCAGCGGGAACAACCGGTTGGGCGGCGACGACTTCGACCAGCGGGTTATCGATTGGATGGTGGCCGAATTCCGGAAAGACGCCGGTATCGACCTCAGTAAGGACCGGATGGCCATGCAGCGGCTAAACGAAGCCGCCGAGAAGGCGAAGGTCGAACTATCGTCCGTGGTGAACACCAACATCAACCTGCCGTTTATTACGGCGGACGCCGAAGGCCCCAAACACCTGGACCTGAACCTGAGCCGGGCTAAGTTTGAGGAACTGACGGCCGACTTGATCGAAATGACCATGGGTCCGACCCGGCAGGCCCTGGCGGACGCCGGCATGGAACCCAAGGACATCCACAAGGTGCTCTTGGTGGGCGGGGCGACGCGGATGCCGTCCGTGCAGGAGGCCGTAAAGAAATATCTCGGGAAGGAACCGCACAAGGGGATCAACCCGGACGAGTGCGTGGCCCTCGGGGCCGCCATCCAGGCCGGGGTACTGGCCGGAGACGTCAAGGATGTCGTGCTCCTGGACGTAACCCCGCTGTCGCTGGGCATTGAGACGCTGGGCGGCGTGTTTACCAAGATCATCGAACGGAACACCACCATCCCGACTTCCAAGATCCAGATTTTCACCACGGCGGCCGACAACCAGCCTTCGGTCGAGGTCCACGTGCTGCAGGGCGAGCGCCAGATGGCGGCCGGCAACAAAACCCTGGGCCGTTTCCACCTGATGGGCATCCCGCCGGCCCCCCGGGGCATTCCGCAAATCGAGGTTACTTTCGACATCGACGTGAACGGGATTGCCAACGTCTCGGCGAAGGACCTGGGTACCGGCAAGTCTCAGAGCATTACCATCACCGGGTCGACCGGGCTGAAAGACGACGAAATCGAGCGGCTGGTGAAGGAAGCCGAGAAACACGCCGAAGAAGACCGGAAGCGCAAGGAAGAGGTCGAGGCCCGCAACAGCGCCGACGCCCTGCTCTACCAGGCCGAAAAGACGCTCAAAGAGCACCGTGACAAGGCCGATCCGAATCAGGTCCAGGAACTGGAGAAGGCCATGGACGAACTGCGCAAGGCTCTGGAGGGACAGGACGCGGAGCTGATCAACAAGAAGGCCGAGGAACTCTCGGGGCCGCTGTACGCGTTGACCACGGCGATGTACCAGCAGGCCCAGGCCGGACAGCAACAGGAGCCGGGCGCCCAGAACGGTGAGGACAAGGATGACAAGGACAAAACGGTGGACGCCGACTACGAAGTAAAGTAGAATCATGGTGCAGGGGGTTCCCCTGCACAATTTTAGTGTTTGTTATGGTGAAGACTGAATGAGCAAGCGGGACTACTATGAAGTGCTGGGTGTGGCGCGGGACGCCTCCCAGGAAGAGATAAAGAAGGCCTACCGCAAACTGGCGCGCAAGTACCATCCGGACGCCAACAAGAATGCCTCGGGAGCGGCGGACAGATTTAAGGAGATTGCCGAGGCTGCGGCGGTGTTGGGCGACCCCGACCGGCGCGCCCAGTACGACCGGTTCGGTCACGCCGGGCCCGGAGGCCAGGGGTTTGACTTTGAAGAC
The DNA here is from genome assembly GCA_014859075.1 of Desulforudis sp. Classification (GTDB taxonomy): domain Bacteria; phylum Bacillota; class Desulfotomaculia; order Desulfotomaculales; family Desulforudaceae; genus Desulfopertinax. Next base: position 7,848 of record JACUUW010000027.1, on the reverse strand, counting down.
ATCTTTCGTAACGCCGGATTCGGCGGCGGCGGATTTGGCGGCTTTGGCGACCTGTTCGAAATGTTCTTCGGCGGGGGCCAGACGCGGTATGGTCCCCGGCGGGGACAGGATCTGCGCTATGATATGAAGATGACCTTTCGGGAGGCCGCTTTCGGAACCGAACGGGAAATCAAGGTGCCGCGCACCGAGTCCTGTGACCAGTGTAACGGGTCCGGAGCCGCTCCGGGCACCCACCCGAAGACCTGCCCGCAGTGCAACGGGCACGGTCAGATCAGCATGGCCCAGCAGACGCCGTTCGGCCGTTTTGTGCAGACCCGCCCGTGTGAACGCTGCCGGGGGGAAGGGCGGATTGTCGAGACGCCGTGCCCGGAGTGCCGGGGCGCCGGTCAGGTGCGGCGGATGCGCGACTTGCAGATGAAAGTTCCCGCCGGGGTGGATGATGAATTCCGCCTCCGCCTGGTCGGCGAGGGCGAGGCCGGAATGCGGGGCGGACCGCCGGGCGACCTGTACGTCTACATCAGCGTGACTCCGGACGACTTCTTTGAGCGCGAAGGGAACCAGGTGCTCTGCGAACTGCCGGTATCCTTCGTGCAGGCCGCCTTAGGCGATGAGGTGGATGTACCTACACTGGACGGTACCACGACCATCCGGATTCCCGAAGGGACCCAGACCGGTACTTCCTTCCGGCTCCGGGGCCGGGGCATCCCCTACTTGAACGGGGGCGGGCGCGGGGACCAGTTGGTCCGGGTGCGGGTCGTCACCCCGACCCGCCTGAACGAGAAGCAGAAGGAAATCTTGCGCGAGTTCGGCCGTGAAGCGGGCAGCAAGCTGCAGGCCGAAGAAAAAGGCTTCTTTAAAAAGATCAAGGATGCGTTCTCGGGATAGTATTCAAGATTTAGAATTCAGAATCCAGAAGTAGTTGAAGAATTAAGAATCGAGAAGTAAGGCGGAAGATCAATAATTGGGCCCGGACGGTTGACTAGATGCAAATCTGGTATTTCGGGCTATAGAATTAAGAATAGAATTCAGGAGTCGGAATGTGTTCCAGAATTGCGGAAGAGATTGAATAATTCCTTTTTTTCTGGATTCTGAATTCTACTCTGGAGATGATCTTATTGTATTGGCTCGAGATCGACGTTCACACCCCGGACCAGTTTCGGGACGCCGTCAGCAACGTTTTCTTCGAGATGGGGAGCGGGGTCGAGGAACCCGCTTCTTCCAATTTGGGGATCTCGATCATCAGGGGTTACTTCCCCGCCGATGACCGTGGGGGCCGGATGGTGCGCGAACTGCAGCGGCGGGTTGCGCATATCCTGGGCGAAAAACCCCGCATTGAGGTCCGGCGGCTTACCGGCCGGGACTGGACCATCTCCTGGCGGGAGGGATTCAAACCGTTCCGGGTCGGGGAACGATTGGTGGTAAAACCGACCTGGGAGAAGTATGAACCAGGGCCGGACGACCTGGTTATCGAACTGGACCCCGGCCTGGCTTTCGGTTGCGGTTCCCACGCCACCACGGGCATGTGCCTCGAGCTCCTGGAGCGCCACGTACAACCCGGGATGGCCGTCCTGGACGTCGGCACCGGCTCCGGAATTCTGGCTGTCGGAGCGGCACTCCTGGGTGCCCGGACGGTCTGGGCGGTGGACGAAGACCCGGTGGCGGTACGCACGGCCCGGGAAAACGTGGTCCAGAATAACCTGGCGGGGCGGGTGTGGGTGTACGAAAGCAACCTTTTGGAAGACCTCGCGGAGCCGGCCGACCTGGTCGTGGCCAACATCGTGGCTGAAGTGCTGGTCGCCCTTTGTCCGGCCGCGGCCACGGTGCTGGAGCCGGGCGGACGGTTCATCCTGAGCGGCATCCTGGATCGCCGGGAAGAGATGGTGCGCCAGGCGTTGGTTGCCGAAGACTTCGAGGTGCGGGGCCGCATGGCGGAAGGGGAATGGGTGGCCCTGGTGGGGGTGAAGCGGTGAGGACGCCGCGCCTTTTTGTGCCCGCGTCCCAGTGGGAAGGAAGGGAGGCAGCCTGGATCATGGGGCCCGATGCCCGTTACCTGATTCGGGTGTTGCGCCTGGGTCCCGGGGCCGAGGTGCTGTTGCTCGACGGGACCGGGCGCGTCTTCCGGTCCGAGATCAGGGAAGCGGGCCGGGAGCTGGTGCGGGTCGTGGTGACCGGCGCCGCCGAGTTGCCGGCGGAACCGGGTCTCCGGGTCACCCTGGTCCAGGCCCTGGCCAAAGGCGACCGCTTTGACACGGTGGTGCAGAAAGCGACCGAGTTGGGCGTGGCCCGTATCATTCCAGTTAATTCCGAGCGCGTGGTGGTGCGCCTGACGTCCGACAAGGCCGATCGGCGCCGGGAACGGTGGCAGCGGATCGCCACCGAGGCCGCCGAGCAGTGCCGGCGCCCTCAGGTGCCGGCGGTCGATCCGGTAATCGATTTCAGCGAAGCCCTGGGACTCGTGCCCAAGGACGCCCTCTCCCTCTTTTTTTGGGAAGAGGAGCGGCGCGTGGCGTTGAAGGACGTGCTCCGTTCCCGACCACCGGCCGATGAGGTGCTTGTGTTTATCGGGCCCGAGGGCGGCTTCACCGGTCAGGAAGCCGCCGCGGCCGCTGACCGTACCACGGTTTCGGTGTCGCTGGGGCCGCGCCTGCTGCGAACCGATACGGCCGGGCCGGTTGCCGTCGCCTTGGTGCTTTACGAGTGGGGCGATCTGGGATAAAATAATTGTCTAGGCAGGGTGCCAGGCACTAACTTATTACTAACTTATTAACTTATTGCTTTCTTCGTCGACATGGTGATTTTAAAAAACTGCAAATAAGTTAATAAGTTAGTGCCTGGCACCACCAGATGGAGAGCATAATATGGGCATGAAGACGGTCGCTTTTCACACCCTGGGCTGCAAAGTAAACCAGTACGAGACGCAGGGACTGGCCGCGCTCTTCCGGGAGCGCGGCTATCAGGTCGTGCCTTTCGAGGAGCGGGCCGATGTATACGTGGTGAACACCTGTACCGTAACGCACATCGGGGACCGCAAGTCGCGACAGGTTGTCCGCCGGGCGGTCCGAAACAATCCGGACGCCTTGGTGTTGGTGACCGGGTGTTATGCCCAGGTATCGCCGGCGGAGGTGTCCGGCATCCCCGGAGTGGACCTGGTGATCGGCACGACCGGCCGGGAGCGGATCGTCGACCTGGTTGAAGAGGCTTCCAGGGGCCGGCGGCCGGTGCTGGCGGTGGAAGACGTTGAAAAGGCCCCGGGGTTTGAAGAACTGCCGGGTGTCGATGACCAGGGCGGACGGACCCGCGCTTTCATCAAGGTCCAGGAAGGTTGCCGGGATTTCTGTACTTACTGCATTGTACCCTACGCTCGCGGACCCCTGCGTTCCCGTCCTTCGGAAACGGTGCTGGCGCTGGCGGCCCGACTGGTGGACGAGGGTCACCGTGAACTGGTGCTCACCGGCATCAATCTGGGAGCCTACGGGTGCGATCTGGGAGATCAGAATCTGGCGGGCTTGGTGCGCCGTTTGGCCCGAATTCGGGGGCTTCTGCGACTTCGACTGAGTTCGGTGGAACCGCACGAAATCACCCCGGAACTGGTCGAGGCGGTGGCCGAGAATCCGGTATGTTGCCCCCATTTTCACATCCCGTTGCAGAGCGGCAGCGACACGGTGCTTGACCGCATGGGGCGGCGCTATTCAACTGCAGACTACGCTTCCCTGCTGGAGCTGATCCGGGCGCGGGTGCCGGAAGTGGCCGTCACCACCGACGTCATGGTTGGTTTTCCCGGGGAAACCGACGCCGAACACCGTGACAGCCTGGCGTGTGTGCGGCGCTTGGAGTTTACGGGATTGCACGTTTTTGTTTTTTCACCGCGCCGGGGCACCCCGGCGGCCTCTTCCCCCGGTCAGATTCCTTACCGGGCCAAACAGGAGCGGAGCCGGGAGATGTTGGCTTTGGACCGTGAACTGCGGCACCGGTTTTACTCCCGTTACCGGGGACGAAAGGTTGAAGTACTCGTGGAAACGGTTGCCGACGGTGTAGCCTCGGGCTATACCAGAAACTACCTGCGCACCTTTTTTAAAACTGATTCAGAACTTGTGGGTCAGGTGGTAGAATTGTATGTTGAGGGCGCTGAACGGGGGAATTTAAGGGGAATAATTCTTGACAAGGCAGGATTCCTAATCGGGATGTCAAATAAAATATGATTGGTAAAACCTCAGAAGGAGGTGGTAAATTGCAAGGCTGTTTGTTTTGCCGAATCGCCAACAAGGAAATCCCAGCCGACGTGGTGTACGAGGATGAGCACATCCTGGCTTTTAAGGATATAAACCCGGTGGCACCCGTGCACGTCTTGTTTATACCCAAGCGGCATATCGCCACCCTGTTTGACATACAGAAGGGGGACGAACCGGTTCTGGGCCGGCTCCATATGGTGGCTGTGCAGGTAGCGCGGGAATTGGGCCTGGAAGAGCGGGGTTTCCGGTTGGTGGCAAATTGCCAGGAAGGTGGGGGGCAGTATGTCTTCCACGTTCACTACCATCTCCTTGCTGGGCGGGACCTGGATTGGCCACCCGGCTAAGCAATTCTTCAGAGGGGTGCTGAACACATCATGTTAGGTCTCACACGGGGACTGGTGGGGGGAGGGATATTGTGGCAGAAGTCAGAGTTGGTAAGAACGAAACTCTGGACAGTGCCTTACGACGTTTCAAGCGTACGTGCCAGCGGTCCGGCGTGTTTACCGAAGCCAGAAAGCATGAACATTACGAAAAGCCCAGCGTCAAGCGGAAGAAGAAGTCGGAAGCGGCGCGGAGGCGCAAGAAACCATTTAAATAGGAACGTAACGGGGGCCCGGTGATCAGCCGGGTTTCCTTGTGGGACTGACAAATAAGGCTTAAACCGCCCTCCCCGGCATAGATTCAAAAGGGGAGGGTCTTTTTATGGGCTGGCGTGACCTGCGCAAAAAGGTGCGGCGGACCATGGCCGACATTCTTGAAATCCCGGGTGAGATTGCACTTGACCTGCCCAAGATTATTCTGGTGGGTAATGTACAGGTGATCATCGAGAACCACCGGGGGATCGTGGAATACAGCGCCGATTCCGTCCGGGTGGTGGTGCCCGCCGGCGAGGTGACCGTGCGGGGGCGGGAACTGGTGTTGCGCAATATCCTCCCGGACGAGCTGTGCATCGAAGGTCGGATTGAAAGTCTGGGCTTTGTCTAGAATTCAGAATTCAGAATCCAGAATGAGCGGAAGATTGAAAAGTCGAGAATTCAGAAGCAGTGGAAGGATTAGTGGGGGAGAATTCGGCAATCCGAAGTCATGGCTGAGTAGAAGACATTGCCGATCCAAAATCCGGGGTGCTTCTCTTTTCCATTCTGGATTCTCAATTCTGGATTCTGAATTCTCACCCAGGAGGTCTCCCAGTGTTCGTACTCAAAATCCTCGCCTACCTGTTCGGATATGTCACCCTGGTGGTCAGCGGTCGCACCCTGGAGAAGTTCATCAATCTGGCGACCCGCAGAGGCATCTATTTCTGGGACATCCGGCGGCTGGACGCCGACCGGATCATGATCAAGGCCCGCCTGAACGGGGTGAAACCCCTGCGCCACATCGCCCGGGACACGGGCAGCCGCTTCAAGATCAGCCACCGCATGGGTCTTCCTTTTCTCCTTGGGCAGGCCCGGCGCCGGAAAACGCTGACCTTCGGGGCGGTGTTTTTTCTGGTTGTTCTTTACTGCCTGTCGTCTTTTGTGTGGTTTGTTCAGGTCGACGGAAATGTTAAGATAGCAGACCGGGAGATTCTCAGAGCGGCTCGCGAAGCAGGGCTCTACCGGGGGGCGGCAAAATGGCGTTTTGAGGTTTTTGCGATCGAAGACGGGATCAAAGAGAAAATACCTGAAATAGCCTGGGTGGGGTTGGAGGTCACGGGTACGCGCGCCGTTATCACGGTCGCCGAGAAGACACTCCCGCCGCCTGACACCGGTGACAATCCTTCCGATATATTCGCCGCCAAGGCCGGTCTGGTACGGGATGTAATGGTGCTAAGCGGCCAGGCGGTGGTCCAGGAAGGGGACACCGTGTTTCCGGGCCAGCTCTTGGTCTCCGGGGAAATCTGGCCGCCCGAAGCGCTTGACCCCGGGGGAGCGATCCTCGACGTCGAGCCCCGGCTGGTCCGGGCCAGAGGGATCGTCAACGCCCGGGTGTGGTACGAGGCCTACGGTGAGGCGCCGCTGGTGGAGGAGATACACGAGGCGACCGGCCGGGAAGAAAAGCGCGTAACCATCCGGGTGTCGGGTCGGGAATTTGTTATTTCCGGTCCGCGCCGCGCACCATTCAAGACTTACGAGGTTTTCGAAACGGTGCGGGAGGGCCCCGGTTGGAGGAATTATGCCCTCCCCGTCGAAATAGTAACGACGGTGTACCGGGAAACCAAAACCCGCCTGGTGCGCCACGACCGTCCGGAGGCCGTGCGTCTGGCCGAGTCGCAGGCCCGGGAGATCCTAAAGGAGCGGATTCCGCGGGGGGCGAAGGTGCTGAATGAGCGGGTCGATCTGGTGCTGGCCGGTGCCGGGGAAAAGCTGGTTCGAATCCAGGTCATTGTGGAAACATTAGAGGACATCGGCGAGGAAAAGCCACGGTCCCCTTGACAGTAAGGTAGCCGGAGGAGGTCGTCTTTCTTATTGGTGGATTTGGTTGAGAAGCGGATGGTGATTCACGATCCCCGGGTGGCCGCCGCCATCATGGGCAATTACGACGAACACCTGGCCATTCTGGAGGATGAGCTGGGTGTGCGCGTAGTGCTGCGCAACGGGGATATGATTCTTTCCGGAACCCCCGAACAGGTCGATCACGGCCGTGAAGTCATCCAGCAGTTGGAGGCTTTTTACCTGGAACGGCGTGACTTGACGCCTCCGGACGTGAAGTATATCATCAACAGGGTGCGCGTGGGACAGCAGGCCGGCTTGGCCGCCCTGGCCCGCGAGGTTATCCTGACCACGCCCCGGGGCAAACCGGTCCGGCCCAAGACCCTGGGACAACAGCAGTACGTCCGGGCCATGTCCGAGAAAGACGCGGTTTTCGCCATCGGCCCGGCCGGGACCGGGAAGACGTACTTGGCGGTGGTGATGGCCGTCCGGGCGTTGCGGAACAAGGAAGTCAGCCGTCTGATTCTCACCCGGCCGGCGGTGGAAGCCGGCGAGAAGTTGGGGTTTCTGCCGGGCGACCTGCAGGAGAAGGTCGATCCGTACCTGCGGCCCCTGTACGACAGTCTGTTCGACGTGCTGGGCGTGGAAAACACCCGGCGGTATCTGGAGCGGCACATTATTGAGATCGCCCCCCTGGCCTACATGCGGGGTCGGACTCTGGAGGACGCTTTCATCATCCTGGATGAGGCGCAGAACACCACCCCGGAACAGATGAAGATGTTCTTGACGCGTCTGGGCTTTGGGTCCCGGGCGGTGGTGACCGGCGACATCACCCAGATCGACTTGCCCAAGGGACAAGCCTCCGGCCTGATCGAGGCCGAAGGTATTCTTTCGGAGGTTGTCGGAATTCAGTTCGTCTATTTGACGGGTGCCGATACCGTCCGTCACTCGCTGGTGATCAAGATCGTCGAAGCTTACGAACGGGCGGGGGCACCGCAAGAGGAGTGACCGAATAGTGGGTCTGCGTGACCTGGCGGCACGGGCGGGACGTAGTGTTCCCGCCGTTTTTCGCAGCCAGAAGGTCCGCCGGGCGAGTGTGGTTGTGTTTTTCCTTACGTTCCTGACCCTGATCGTATGCGTCGACTTCTTTCCCCAGCATGTGCGCCTTCAGGTGGGACAGGTCTCCCCGCGCACCATCACGGCGCGTGAGA
>JACUUW010000026.1 GCA_014859075.1 Desulforudis sp. | reverse complement strand
CGCGTCTGCCGGAAGGGGGTCGTGATCCGGTCCGGATAGTGCTGGACAGCACGGCGCGCATTCCGGTCACGGCGCGGGTGCTCTCCGCGGAGTCACCAGCCGCGACCGTTGTGGCGGTTACTTACCGGGCGCCGGCGTCGCGGGTGGCCGAACTGGAAGAGCGGGGCGTAACGGTGATCCGCTGCGGCGATGGTCCGACCGTCGACTTGCAGTCATTGGTGCTCCAACTCGGCGCGCGTGAGATAGCCAGCGTGTTGGTGGAGGGCGGCGCGGCGGTGCACGCCTCTTTTCTGGAGTCCGGACTGGTCGATAAGCTGCACTGGTTTGTCGCTCCAAAGATCATCGGCGGGGTGGACGCCCCCGGGGCGGTGGCCGGGCGTGGGATCGGCCGGATGTCCGAGGCTCTCTGTCTGAGACGGGTACGCTGGCTGGAATTAGGGGAGGATCTTTGTATCGAGGGTTACCCCGCATGGGAGGGGATGGGCTGATGTTTACCGGTATTATCGAGGAACTGGGCACTTTGCGGCGGAGCGAGCGCGGCCCGATTTCGGCCCGGTTGCACATCGAGGCGCCTACGGTGACGGCGGGAGTGCATCCGGGGGACAGCATCGCGGTAAACGGTGTGTGCCTGACCGTGGCCGAGTTCGGTGCGGGTCGGTTCGTGGCCGACGTGATGGCCGAGACCCTTAACCGGTCCAATCTGGGTGAGCTGCGTCCGGGTGACCGGGTGAACCTGGAACGGGCCATACGCCTGGGGGATCGCTTGGGGGGCCATCTGGTCAGTGGGCATGTCGATGGGGTGGGGCACATTGTGGGCCGAGAACCGTACGGCATCGCCCTGGTGTTACGGATTCTGGCTCCGGAAGCGGTCATGCGCTACGTGATCGAGAAGGGTTCTGTGGCGGTGGACGGAATCAGCCTGACGGTGGTGGACCTGGACCATGAATCCTTCCGGGTTTCGATTATACCCCATACGGCCGAGTTGACCACTTTGGGGTTGAAAAAGGCCGGCGCACGGGTGAATCTGGAGGCCGACATGATCGCCAAGTATGTTGAGAAGATGCTGGGTGCGCGGCGCGAAAACGGCGGCAAACTGGATGCCGGCTTGCTTGCGCGCCACGGCTTCCTATAAGACAAAAAGCAACAAAACATTGATTTTTCACAGATCGAGCTTATAGGAAATGGTGAGGGGGAGGACAATGGAGTTCAACACGATCGAGGAAGCGATCGAGGGCTTTCGACGCGGGGAGATGCTGGTGGTGGTCGACGACCACGACCGGGAGAACGAGGGTGACCTGATCATGGCCGCCGAAAAGGTGACGCCTGAATCGGTCAACTTTATGGTCACGCATGCGCGGGGCCTGGTCTGTATGCCGATCACCACTCAACGTGCCGAAGAGCTTGAATTGAACCCCATGGTGGTGAACAATACCGACCCGCATTCGACGGCGTTCACGGTGTCGGTGGACGCGGTGGGAACGACGACCGGCATCTCCGCACCCGAGCGGGCGTTCACGGTAAAAAAGATCATTGATCCGGAGACGAAGCCCCAAGACTTGCGTCGACCGGGGCATATCTTCCCGTTGCGGGCCAAGGAAGGCGGGGTGCTCCGCCGGGCCGGACATACCGAGGCCGCCGTGGACCTGGCGAAATTAGCCGGGCTGTATCCGGCCGGGGTGATCTGTGAAGTCATGAAGGAAGACGGGACCATGGCCCGGGTACCGGAGTTGATGGAGTTCGTACGGGAACACGATCTGAAGATTGTAACCATCGCGGATTTGATCCGCTACCGGAGACGGACCGAGAAGTTGGTCAGGCTTGTGGGTACCGCCAAGCTGCCCACGCGCTACGGTGAGTTCACCGTCTATGCTTACGAAAGCCTGTTGGACGGTAAGGGACACCTGGCGCTGGTGAAGGGTGATCTAAAGGAGACCGAGGCCCCCTTGGTCCGGGTACACTCCGAGTGTCTCACCGGGGACGTTTTCGGTTCCCTCCGGTGCGATTGCGGTAACCAAATCGCTCAAGCCCTGCGGCAGATCGAGAAAGAGGGAACCGGGGTATTGCTTTATATGCGGCAAGAGGGTCGCGGGATCGGCATTTTGAACAAAATCAAAGCGTACGAATTGCAGGACAGGGGCCAGGACACCGTGGAGGCCAATGAAGCCCTGGGGTTCCCGCCCGACTTGCGGGACTACGGCATCGGTGCCCAGATTCTTTCCGACTTGGGTCTGAGCAAGCTGCGCATCATGACGAATAACCCCCGGAAGATCGCCGGCATGGAGGGCCATGGTCTGGAAGTGTTGGAAAGGGTGGCGATCGAAATACCCCCCGGTCCGGAAAACGGGTTCTATCTGTCGACGAAGAAGAAGAAAATGGGACATCTGCTGACTCTTATTGATTAATGGAAGCAAGGAGCGTGATTGTTATGCAAAAGGTATACGAAGGGCACCTCGTCGGGGAGGGGCTGCGGTTTGGGATTGTGGTGGGGCGATTCAACGAGTTCATCACCCACAAGTTGCTGTCCGGAGCCCTTGATGCGCTGGTACGTCACGGTGTCGACGAGCAGGATATCGAAGTGGCCTGGGTGCCGGGTGCTCTTGAGATTCCGGTGGTGGCCCGACGCATGGTGACCAAGAACAAATACGACGCGGTGATCTGCTTGGGCACCATAATCCGGGGCGGTACGCCGCACTTCGAGTACGTCGCGGCCGAGGCGGCGAAAGGCGTGGCCAGGGTGAGTCTGGATACCGGTATGCCGGTGATCTTCGGGGTGATCACCGCCGACACTATTGAACAAGCAATCGAGCGGGCCGGCACCAAGGCCGGCAACAAGGGTTGGCAGGCGGCCGTCAGTGGGATAGAAATGGCCAATTTGCTGCGCAGCCTGGAGTCCTAAACGTGAGGCGTCGGTTGGCAGTCGTCTAAAGCAGAAGAAGCATCGGCTGACGATCCGCAGACCGGGGAGACACGGGGTTTGCCTCTGTGCCAACCTCAACTCTGTATGTAATTCTTGGCTGAACTAAATGGCGCGGACCACGCGTCCACTGCGGAGGCACCGGGTGCAGACCTTGATCCGCCTGGGCTTGCCGTCAACGAGGGCCCTGATCCGTTGCAGGTTCGGCTCCCAGGTGCGCTTGGTGCGAATGTGGGAGTGGCTGACCTTCATCCCGACGACCACGCCCTTGCCGCAGATCTCACACTTCTTAGACACTAACTTCCACCTCCTTGAGCAAAAACCAACGATAACATTTTACCAAAGCCGGAGGCCCGGCGCAACGCTAATTTCAGCGGCTACGCCTGCAGCGGCGCCTCCCTTTCCTCGTGACGGTCGGACGAAGATACGCTCAGATTGTACCATTTGCCGCAACGCGAACCCCAGCGGCTGACCAGTTCTCCGCCGATGTAGAACTCGTTTACCTCGCAGTTGTTCGGGCAGTCGGCGCACGAAAAGGTACGGGGCTGGCAGCTGAATCCGGCGATGTGGGCCGCACCGCGGAAATTGGTGGGCACGCGTCGGCGCTCGGCGTTGCGCTTGGCCAGCAGGGCCGCACCAAAGGCACCCATGACCAGAAAGTGTTCGGGGACTATAATGTCAAGGTTCAGTCTCTTCTGGAAGGCGGCCCGGATACCGATGTTGGCGGCCACCCCGCCCTGGAAAAGCACGGTAGGCTCAATTTTCCGGCCGCGGGCGACGTTGGCCAGGTAGTTTCCGACCAGCGCCAGGCAGAGCCCCGCGACAAGATCTTCCTTCTTATAGCCCATCTGTTGCTTGTGGATGAGGTCGGATTCGGCAAACACGCCGCAGCGGCCGGCGATCTTGATGGGACTGCGCGACCGGACCGCGTAGTCCCCGAACTGCTCGATAGGGATGCCGAGCCGTACCGCCTGGTGATCCAAAAACGATCCGGTACCGGCGGCACAGACCGTGTTCATGTTAAAACCTACCGGCACGCCGTCCCGGAAAAAGATGATCTTGGAGTCTTGTCCGCCGATGTCGATCACGGTACGAACACTGGGCTCAAAATGGCGGGCGGCCATGGCGTGGGCGGTGATTTCATTTTTGATCACGTCGGCACCCACCATGATCCCGGCCAGCCGGCGGCCGCTGCCGGTGGTGCCGACACCACCGATGCGCGGTTCGCCCATTTTTTCATGCAGTTCGCCGAACGACTTCTGAATGGCGTCAATCGGCCCGCCCTCGGTCCGCAGGTAGGACCGGAAGACCAGATTCAAGTCTTCATCGACTACGGCCAGTTTAGTGGTGACACTCCCCACGTCTATCCCCAGGTAGTAAGGCAATGTGCTCCCCCTCCACTAGTGATGAACGAGGCGACGGTCCTTCAGAATATCCAGAAAGGCTTCGACCCTGGTTTCAAAACCGGCTTCGCCCGTCTGGTCGGTAATGATGAAGGTCAGGACCGGAAGGTCCAGTTCCTGACTCAATTTGATCATGATATTCTGGGCCACGATCTCGGGCATACAGGTGAAAGGCATTAGATGGATGACGCCGTCGATACCCTCCCGCGGAGCCAGGGCCGTCAGGCCCACGCTGTAGTGCCCGTGCCCACCGACCTCGGTGCCCAGATAAGGGGCCGCAGCCCGGTGGATTTCCTTCTTTCGTTCGGTGACTTCGCGGATCGGAATCAGGTTCTTGTGAAACCACTGGGTCACCGAGATCTCCCGGTCCACCCACACCCTCGGATCGCTGGACTTCCCGAGCAGAGCCTCCAGGTGCAGGTTGGCGTACTGTTCGAGCACCACCCAGATTTCACCGACAATCCGGACGCGGACCGGGTCGGTATCGTCGGTTTCGATCGCCTCGGCCTGCTCCCGGAACTCACCCAACAGCTTCCAGGCTGCCTCGGCCGACGGGGCTCGGTGCACCCGCCGCACGAAGCTGTTGAACAGGCGATCGACGGTGCCCTGTTGACGCTCGAAGGCGCGCACCCGGTGGCAGATGCGCTCGCCTTTGTCAATGGCCGCCATCCGGTGGTAACCGGTGTACAGCGCGCGGATGATCTTCAGCCAGGAGGCCTGGTTGGTGGTGCGTTTTAACGTCTGGCGAAAACCGGACCACCTTTCCCGCAACGGCAGCGGCGAATCAATGATAATGATTTCAAACTCGTAGCCCATCCGGCGTAGTAACTGCTCCTGGACCTGGGCATACCACCCGAGGCGGCACTTGCCCTTGCCGCCGACCATGAGCAGGTGGGTCGCTCCGTGATCCAGAAGCCAACGCATCTGGCCCAAAGTAAAGGTGAAGGGCAGGCACACGAACTCGGGGGCCAAAGGCTTGCCCAACTCCAGAATTTCTTTGGTGGCGTGGGGAGTGTCAATGGAGTCGATGCCGCATTCCGCCAGGGCCGAACGGACGGCCAGGTCCAGGTGCCCCATGGTGGGCATGCCGATGACCATGCGCTCGGCACGCGGGCCTGGAACCAGCGTCTCGGTTGCAGGCTCTATACGAGGGGCCTCCTTTCCAACCGGCAGCGGCTGTACGTCCATGAAGGCTTCAATCCTGGTCGCGAGGCCGGCGTCGGCGGTGTGCTCGTCCAGGGTCAGCAGGAGAAAGGGCACCCCATGCCGGGCTGCTTCCTCTTCAATGTAGTTTTCAATGATCGACTCCGGCCCGCATTCAAACGAGCCGACCAGCACCAGTTTATCCACAAGGCCGTTACGGATATAGTGGTAAGCAGCCCCAAGAAGCTGGGCTTCAAAACTCCATAGCCGTTCCCCTTCCGAAACCGAGACCAGCTGACGTTGGAGTTCGGCTGGGGGAACCATCTCGGCCGTTAAGACCGGCCCGTATTCGGTGAACCTGGTCAGAACGTCCATGCTGAACCCGTCGTAAAGGATATATGGATGCCCGATTACGGCTACAGTCTGCGTTTCCTCGCCGGCCGCCGCCTGTTGGTTCCCCAGGGCCGGCCCGTTGGAATTCAAGGCCCGGAAGGCTTCGGGAGTAACCAACTGGTTCCGGATACAGAGTTCCTCAAACCGGCGCTGGGCCGCCCAAGCCAGTCTCAGGGCCTGAACGGCCTGTTGCGGCGGGGCCCCGAGCTGTGTTCCGGCCTCAATCCAGGTTTTTTCCCAGTCTCGTTTCCCCTGAGACATATCAATGAGGGGACTGATCACCCGTGCTCCGTTTTCCAGAGCGTTGTTTACCATGTAGGGAATGCCGATAAACTTCGGGCAGCAGTAATTGAAGCGTTCAAGGCTGACCAGGCAGGGAATGAACAGGCGGTCCACACCGCGATCCAGCAGCTCCTTAGCGTGGGCGAACAACAGCTTGACGGCCACACAGGGCTCGTCAGTCGGGCAGAATTCCATTTTTTCCATGGTACGTTTGGCTGTAGGCGGTGACACCACGAGGTTGACGCCGATTTCCCGGCAAAACTCAGCGTAGAAGGGGTACATATAGTAGTACGCCATCGCCCGGGGTAAACCCACGGTTAGCATAAATAATTCACCCTTAAAGATGAATTTAGTTAATCATTATTCCCTTCGGGAACCACAGAATACCAAGAAAACATACCGCCCAGAACATCAAGCCTAGTTTAACAGAATATGGTCCCACCGTCAATTTTGCCTTTGCTGGTACCGTGTACTCCACGATCACCGCCGGCCTTTGCCAAACCGGCTCAAGTTCTGGTTGGGGTGTGTGCTTATTGAAAACGGTTGAATGAGGAATACTAGCACAGAAGTAAGGTCGGTGAAGACGGATGTCCGAAGACAAAAAGCAGGTTACTGGAAAAATTATAGGCTCAAAAAAAAGAAAAACCAGAAATGGGTTAAGATGGCTTCCCGATTATGAACTCGGCCGGGAAATCAACGTTGATTTTCCACGGCTCAGACAGTTTGACAAGCGATTCTACCTTACAAGGCCGAGGAAACCGTGACAAGATGTTCTAACATAAATCGCCTTCGGACAACCAATAATACTAACGAACAGATAAAAAAATCTATCGCGAAGAGGAGGTAAGAAAGATGGGTCGCACGAATCCGAAGATTGTCCCGCAAGCTAAGAACGCGCTTGATCAGATGAAGTACGAGGTGGCCAACGAGATCGGCATCGGCAACTACCAGCAGCTCGACAAGGGTGACCTGCCCTCCCGGGTGAACGGTAAAGTCGGTGGCAACATGGTCCGGAAGATGGTGGCTTTCGCCGAGCAGGCAATGGCGCAAGGTAACGTCGCCCAGGTGCGCAACACTGTACCGCCCGAGCCCTTCGGCACCCAGGGCCAGTAATCACACCAATCCGGAAAGAAACGTGGATCCCAGGTGACCGAACCAAAATTGAATAAAGTGGGAGCAGACGGCGGCCGCCGCTCTGCTCTCTCTTTATTGCAGGTAGTCGGCGTAGTGGTTCGGGTCGATTCCAGGATGAACGGCCGCCGAAACGCTGCCGGCGATGATCCGGGAACAGTTGTTGATCAAATCGTCGATTTCTTTTGGGGTTACCATCAACTGTCCGCCGAAAGGTTCAAGCAGTTGCTGAATGATGCTCTCCATTTCGGCCGGTTGCGGCGGTGTCCGTCCGTAAGCCTCGTACAGCTTGACGATGGCGTCCCGGGCGATCAAGGCGGCGTGGACCACGGTGGGAACCCCGATCGAAATCACCTTTACGCCCAGAGTTTCCTCGGTCAGGCCTTGACGTTGTCCGCCGATACCCGAACCGGGGTTGATGCCCCGGTCACAGAGCTGGATGGAAGAAGCAATGCGCTGCACCGAACCGGCGGCCAGGGCGTCAATGCAGATCACCAGTTCCGGTTGCACGTGTTCAACCACGCCTTTAATAATTTCAGCCGTTTCAATTCCGGTGATCCCGAGTACTCCGGGAGCCAGCGCGCTCAGTACCCGGGTTCCTTCGGGGGTGTGTTCCGAGGCGAAATGATATACGTGACGGGTGACGAAGGTCTGGTTGGCAACACGAGGGCCGAGTGCGTCCGGAGTGGCGTTCCAGTTTCCCAATCCAACTACCAGGATGCCGGCCTTTTCGCCCACCTGGATAAAGCTTTTGAGGGCTTCGGACAGTTCCCGCACAACGGCGACGTGGGCTTCGGGATCGGTTACCCGCAGCGCGGGTGCATCAATAGTGATATAGGTGCCGGGCGGTTTACCCATCGCCTGAGCGCCTTGATCATCCATAATCTTGACTGTGGTCACCTGTCCGTGGGAAAAGTCCCGACGATCCACGGTCACACCGGGGATCTCCTGACCGGTTTGAGCACGCAGGGTATCGTGGGCCTCGATTGCCAGATCGGTGGTCACGCCGCAGATTCTCATAAGAGGTACCTCCTTGCCAACAAGTGGTCGCTCAGTATCGTATCCCGGGAACCGCCCGGATATACCGGAAGACGAATTGAGTGGGGGCGTCCGCCCGGTGCAAAGATGGGTCCGGTGGGGAAGAATGGGCGTACCTAAAAGAAAAAGGTGACATGCCTGGGAGAAACATCCAAAACAACTATATTTAGCCCGGATGTGTTATAATAGTTCCGAAATAGACCGGGAAAGGCTGAGTACCTTTGCGTATTATTGCCGGGGAGCTAAGGGGCAGACGTCTAGGAGTCAGAAGGGGATCAGCAGTGCGCCCTACCACGGACCGCGTGCGCGAGGCGCTGTTTAACATCTTGGCGACCCGGGTGCCCGGGTGCCGATTCCTGGATCTGTACGCCGGAACGGGCGCTGTGGGCCTGGAGGCGGTCAGCAGGGGCGCGCGGGATGTTGTCTTTGTAGAGAGAGATCGACAAGCATCCGCCATATTGCGCCGGAATCTGGAGGACACGGGTGTGGGCCGGGGCGCGACGCTACGCGCCGGTGACGTTGAAGCGGTGATCGGTGATCTGGGCCGAGAAGGCTGGATGTTCGACTTGGTGTACGTTGACCCTCCTTATAAGGGGACTCTGGTGAACAAGACAGTGCTGGCGCTGGCATGGAGCGGAGTGGTTGAACCCGATGGGTGGATCATCGTGGAGTCGTCCCAACGGAATCCGCCTGCGGAGCGCATCGGCGGGTTTGAGGTTTGGCGGCGGGAACGTTACGGCGAGACATTGCTTTCTTTCTACCGGCGGGCGGGGGAATGATCTTGAACATAGCCATTTACCCGGGAAGTTTTGACCCCGTGACCAACGGGCACCTGGACATAATCGAGCGGGCGGCGGTGCTTTTCGAGCAAGTCATTGTGGCGGTAGCCTATAACTCGGTCAAAGAGCCGCTGTTTACCGTTCAGGAGCGCCTGGACATGTTGAAGCTCGTGTTGCAAGATCTACCCAATGTGCGGGTGGACGCTTACCGT
Source organism: Desulforudis sp. (assembly GCA_014859075.1). Classification (GTDB taxonomy): domain Bacteria; phylum Bacillota; class Desulfotomaculia; order Desulfotomaculales; family Desulforudaceae; genus Desulfopertinax. Next base: position 4,861 of record JACUUW010000026.1, on the reverse strand, counting down.
GGTTTAACGGTGCGTTTCGCTCGGGAACAGGGGGCCCGGGCCTTGATTCGGGGTTTACGGGCGGTGTCCGACTTTGAATACGAATTCACTATGGCGTTGACAAACAAGAAACTGGCACCGGAGATCGAGACCGTGTTTCTGATGACCGAGGCCAAATATTCATTCATCAGTTCAGGTTCCGTTAAGGAGGTGGCTCGTTACCAAGGTTGTCTGGACGACATGGTTCCATACCCGGTGGTTAGGATACTGCGGGATAAATTTCGTTAAGGGGTGAGGGTTAAGGTGGAATTGCTCTCCATACTCAACGACCTGGAAGAATTCGTGCAGAATTCGCCCCGGGTGCCGATGACCAAGAAGTTGTTGATTGATGAGGAAAAAATTCTCGATTTTCTCGACCGCGCCCGTACCATTCTTCCGGAAGAAGTGCGTAAGGCCAAATGGCTGGTCCAGGAGCGGGAGAAGGTTATGAGCGAGTCACGTCAGGAGGCGCACCGGTTGTTGGAAGAGGCCCAAAAGGAAGTAGAAAAAAAGGTTGAGGAAAGTGAAGTGGTTCGGCAGGCTAGGGAAATGGCCGAAGAGATCGTACGGAAGGCCGAGCAGGTGTCGCGCGAAATGCGCCTGGGCGCCCGTGATTATGCCGACAACGTAATGGCCAAGCTGGACGGCCGTCTGGAACAAATAGCCAAAGAGATCGAAGCCGGTCGTGCCGAGTTAAGAAACATGAAATAACCGCCGGATGAGGTGCGAGAACATTCCAAAACTAAGGACGGCCAGGGGCAGGATCAAAGCCAGCAGCACGGAAGTCTGGAACACGGCCGTCCACGAATACGCGACGGCGGTGACTGCGGACACCTGAACCGAGGACACCAGCAGAGCTTCAAACATTGGAAAGAAAAGCAGAGTGAGCACGGCGGCCAAGGTGCAGTGTGCCAGCCGGCCCAGAAAATAGAGCGGGAGACGGATGTCCGTTCCGGACACAAAGCTGGCGACCTGGGCCTGGATGGAAAGACCGCTCCAGGCCAGGATCAGTTGGACGGCAATCAGTTGTTGGATCAGAGGGACCGTGGATTGACTGACCTGTCTGATGCCCAGAGTCATTTCGAAGACGCCGGTGGCGAGTGGCAGATAGAGTTCGGGTTTCAAGCCTAAGGGTTGCAGGAACAACCCCAAGAGTTTCGCCAGCACCTGGAGCAGGCCGAAGCTTGACAGTAGATTGACGATTACGGCGAACAGAACGATGAAGCCGCCGATGATCATGATCTTGTTGACCGCCGATTTGACTGCTTCTCCCAGTATTTGGCCGGGATGCCGGTCGTCGGTGGCGAGAAACTGGTGAAGAGCGCGTCTCCAGAGTCCGGCCGTGGCGACCGACGGGCTCCTTTCACGGCGGCGGTAGTTGCGGAACAGCAAGCCCAGGATAAGATTACTCATGTAATGTACCGTCAAGAGAAACGGTCCCAGGGCCGGGTTGTTGAACATGCCGACCGAAACGGCCACCAGGATGAACAGCGGGCTGGCGTTATTGGTGAAAGTCAGCAGGTGTTCGGCTTCCGCCCTGGTACATAGGTTTTCGGCACGGAGCCGGGCGGTGAAGTTGGCTCCAACCGGATAACCGGAACTGTATCCTACGGCCACCGCAAACGAAGCGGCGCCCGGGAGTCGAAAGGTCGGCCGCATCACTGGTTCGAGCAGCACGCCGGCGAATCCTGCCAGACCGAGTCCAAGTATCAATTCGGACACAATGAAGAAGGGAAGCAGGGCCGGAAACACGATGTTCCACCAGGTGTCCATTCCGACCATGGCCCCCTCGAAGGCGATGCGGGGACGGGCGGCGATTACGGTAACGAACAGCACCGTCGATACAGCCAGCAGGAGCCGGCCGGGGGCTAAACGCATAACAGGCTTCCTTTGTCTTTTTGGTTGAACCCGGTGACCTGGTTCAATAGAATGTATGGTTGGAGAAGGCTGGGGAGACCAGGTTTTTATTGACAAGCCCAGGCCCGCCAATTATAATGGCTCTGTTGGATAGGAGTGTATCAATGTTCCGGCTCAACCTTGCTGGCGTGCGGGACCAGCCCGGCAAACCGGTGATCTTTAATTTCCGGGAGCAATTGGCTCCCGTGGAGGGACCGGATGAGATCGTTGCCTTCATCGGTCCGGTGGAAGCGGAGGTCAACGTCACCTATATGGAGGGCCAATACTGGTTCAACGGTTCGGTCCGAGGCCGGGTTGAGTTGATGTGCGCCAGGTGCCTGGAGCCTTTTGAATACCCCTTTCAAGTGACTCTTGCCGAAAAGTACGGTCGGGGCTGGTGCCAAGACGATGCCGAAACGGCCCCCATGGAGGGTGAGCCGGTCGATATCACCGACACCGTCGTCCAGAATATCATCGTTTCCCTTCCAATGAAAGCGTTGTGTCACTCCGAGTGTCGGGGGCTTTGTCGTGCGGGCAGATGCTGAACCAGGCCTCCTGCAGTTGTCGTGCAGACTATGTCGATCCCAGGCTTGCCGGGCTGGTGAAATTGCTTAAACCCGGATCAAAGGGGGTGGAATAATGGGTGTTCCAAAACGCAAACATTCCAAGCAGCGGCAGCGGATGCGCCGGACGGGGAAAAAGCTTGACGTTCCCAACCTGGTCGACTGCCCGCAGTGTCAGGCGCGGATGGTGCCGCACCGGGTTTGTCCGGAGTGTGGATACTATAAGGCGAAAAAGGTCGTAAATACCGAAAAATAAGCTTTTGGCGCCCCAAAAGCTTATTTTTTCCTCTTGTTGCTTTTACATGGTAAGTTGGGTATACTCACATTTATAGAGTTGATGAAGAAGTGTACCAGTGGGGGGCAGATGGGGTTGCGCGTAGCGGTTGACGCCATGGGGGGCGACTTTGCACCCTTGGAAATCGTGAAGGGTGCCGAGGCCGCAGCCCAAGAATTGAAGCTTGATGTAATTCTGGTTGGAGACGAGGAAAAGATTTCTGCAGCGCTGGGTTCATCCCGGAACCTGTCCATAGTACACGCTCCGGACATCATCAAGATGGAGGAGTCACCGGTTTTGGCAGTCAGGCGGAAACCTCAGGCCTCGGTTGTAAAGGCCGTGCAGCTGGTCCGGGACGGGACGGCTGATGCGGCCGTGTCGGCCGGCAATACCGGTGCCACCTTCGCCGCCAGTTTCATGCATCTCGGGCGCACTGCCGGTATCGACCGGCCGGCACTTCTCAGCCTGATCCCCAACGCAAGATCCCAGACTGTCCTTGTCGATGTCGGGGCGAATGTGGACTGTAAACCGGCACACTTGCTTCACTTTGGGATTATGGGGGCCATGTACGCTCAGAAGGTGTTGGGGGTAACTCAGCCCCGGGTGGGGCTGCTAAGTATCGGTGAGGAACCTTCCAAGGGCAATGAGTTGACCCTTGCGGCCTACCGGCTTTTCGAAGGGGCCCCTTTCCGTTTCACGGGCAATGTCGAGGGCCGGGACCTATTCAGCGGGCACGTGGATGTAATAGTCTGTGATGGGTTTACGGGCAACATCGTGCTCAAGACCGGAGAAGGCTTGGTGCACACAATGGAGAATGCAATCAAGCAGGAGATTTCTAATAATTGGATGTCAAGAGTGTTCCTGGGAATGGCGGTAACGGTACTGAAGAATATCCGGCGCAGGTTTGATTATACCGAATACGGTGGGGTGCCGTTACTCGGGGTTAATGGGGTCGTGGTGGTAAGTCACGGCAGTTCCCAGGCTAAATCAATCAAGAATGCGATACGTGTGGCCGGTGACGCCGTCAAGAATAACCTGGTTGGGGCGATTGCTGACGGCATCAGCGAAGTGATGGCCAGTGGAGTCGAAACCGCCAATGGCTGAGCTGTTTTCGGCCGGGATTGTGGGCATCGGCACCTACCTGCCCGAACGAGTTGTGGCCAACCGGGAGTTGGAGTCCCTGGTCGACACTTCGGATGAATGGATCCGCGAACGCACCGGCATTCGAGAGCGCCGGATAGCCAGGCCCGACCAGTCTACTTCCGACCTGGCTCTGATAGCGGCGGAGCGCGCCATGGCCGATGGCGGGGTGGCCCCGGAAGAGGTGGACCTGATCATTGTGGCCACCGCCACGCCTGACATGATGTTTCCGTCAACGGCCAGCCTCGTGCAGGAACGGCTCAAATGCCGGGCCGCCGCCTTCGACCTCGCGGCGGGTTGTACCGGCTTTATGTACGGATTGGTGGCGGGGGGACAATTCATCGCCACCGGCACCTATCGCACCGTCCTGGTCATCGGAGCCGAAATCCTTTCCAAGATTCTAAACTGGGAAGATAGAACCACCTGCGTCCTGTTCGGGGACGGGGCCGGGGCAGTGGTACTGCAGCCGGTACCGGCCGGGCGCGGTCTGATGGCGACTTGTCTGGGTTCCGATGGCTCCGGAGGCGATCTGTTGAAATTGCCGGCCGGGGGTTCACGCCTGCCGGCCTCGACCATGACGGTGGAACAAAAGCTGCACTATATACACATGAACGGGCGGGAGGTTTTCCGGTTCGCAGTCCGGATCCTCGTTGAAGCAGCGGTGGAGGTAATCCGGGCGGCCGGTCTTGATCAGGGCCAGGTTGACCTGTTCATTCCCCATCAGGCGAACATTAGAATCATCGAAGCAGCGGCAAAGCGCCTGGAGGTGCCCATGGAACGTGTCTTGGTCAATGTCGACCGGTACGGTAATACCTCTTCCGCTTCCATCCCACTGGCCCTCGACGAGGCGGTGCGTTCCGGCCGGTTGACCGACGGTGACCGGGTGGTCATGGTTGGATTTGGCGCCGGACTCACCTGGGCGGCGGCCGCAATGCGCTGGTACAGTTTGGAAGACCGGGGGACTTCAGAA
>JACUUW010000247.1 GCA_014859075.1 Desulforudis sp. | reverse complement strand
GACGACCGGACCACCACCCGGTCCGGTCCTTTCTTGAGGGCGGGCAGCACCCGCTCCAGGGCCTGGAACACTTCCTCCCGGGTGCAGTGGGTGCCGCGGCGGTAGAGGTAGTAGAGTTCGCGTTCCAGGGCGTTGGCGTCCACCAGGCGGGGCCGGGCGGTGAAAATCCGGCGGTGGGCGGTGGCGGTCACCCCTTCTTCGGTGGTGAGCAACTCCTCGTACAGCTTCTCCCCGGGCCGCGCCCCGATCACCTGGATTTCGATGTCCAGGTCGGGCTCCAGCCCGGACAACCGCACCAGTTCGTGCGCCAGGTCCAGAATCCGCACCGGTTCGCCCATGTCCAACACGAACACCTCGCCCCCCTCGGCCATGGCGCCGGCCTGGACGACCAACTGCACCGCCTCCGGGATGGTCATGAAGTAACGGGTCATGTCGGCGTGGGTGACCGTAACCGGCCCGCCGCGGGCGATCTGCTCCTTGAACAGGGGGATGACGCTGCCGTTGCTCTCCAGCACGTTGCCGAAGCGCACCGCGGCGTACCTGGTCTTGCTCATTCCGTTCAGCTGCCGGACGACCAGTTCGGCCAAGCGCTTGGTGGCGCCCATGACGCTGGTCGGGTTAACCGCTTTGTCGGTCGAGATGAGGATGAACACCTCGGCGCCGTGCCGGTCGGCCGCCTCGGCCGCGTTCCGGGTGCCGAACACGTTGGTGCGGACGGCCTCGTCGGGGTGTTTTTCCATCAGGGGCACGTGCTTGTGGGCGGCGGCGTGGAACACCACCTGGGGCCGGTACGCGGCCCACACGTCCTCGACCTTCGCCTGGTCACGCAGATCGGCGACGGCGATGTCCAAAGCGTCCTCCGGGAAAACCCGCTTCAGTTGGTTCCAAAGCTCGTACACCCCGTTCTCGGCGTGGTCCAGGAGCACCAGCCGCCGGGGCCCGAACCGGACACACTGCCGGCACAGCTCGGAACCGATCGAACCCCCGGCCCCGGTCACCAGCACCACCCGGTCCCGCAGGTAGGCGGCGACTTCGTCCAGGTCGACCTGCACCGTTTCCCGGGGTAACAGGTCCTCGGCGTCCACCGGACGCAGGTCGGCAAGGGTCACCTGCTTGTCCAGGAAGCGGGCGATGCCGGGCAGGATGCGGAGCTCGGCGGCGGTGCGCCGACAAAGGCGGATGATCTCCCGGGTGACCTCTGACGGAGCCGAGGGCATGGCGACGACGATCTGGTCCACCCGGCGGCCGCGCACTACGTCCGGAATGTCTTCCCGGGTACCCACCACCGGGATCCCCATCACCCGCAGCCCTTGCTTGTGGGGGTCGTCGTCGATGAAACCGATTGGGACGAGGCCGCCTCCGGTGTGCTTCAGTTCCCTGGCCACCAGGGCGCCGGCGTCCCCGGCACCCACAATGAGTACGTTCCGCCGCCACCGGCTGCCGGTGCTCTGCTTGCGCCAGTCAACGGCCATCCGCCAAACCAGACGCGAACCGCCGACCAACATGACGATGAGCGGCCAGGCAATCAGCATGATGCTCCGGGGCAGCGGGTAAAAGGTAAAATAAGCAAAGGCGATCACGGCGATCGTGCCCAGGGAGACGGCCTGCACCACGGACAGGAGCTCGTTGATGCCGGCGTAGGCCCACATCCGGTGGTAGAGGCGGAAAATCGCCAGGCTGCCCAGCATGGCGGCGATGTTTACGGGGATCAGGTACCGCAACATGTGCAGGTATTCGGGGCGGACCGCCTCTCCTTGGAAGCGCAGTTCAAAGGCCAGGAACAGCCCCAGCGACACCAACAGGGCGTCGCAGATCAACAACAGGCTGATCCGCAGGGTTCGGTTCAATCAGGTTCACCTCCGGCCGTGCCCAACGGCTGAGAAACGCGGTGCGCTTCGTAGTGCGCCGGCTTTTCAGACAAAGCAGAGCCCCCTTGGGACAGAAAGAAAGCGACTGGTTTCGGAAAAGCAGTCCGAAAATGGCCGCGCTACCATGTTCTTCATGATCTATTTCGACTCCGGCTGGGAATTTCCTCCCTAAAGGCCCGCGTTATTCTATTTTTCGAAAGCGGCACGAGAAGCCCCGGAGCCTTTTCCTTCACCCGGTGATGGACCGAATGCTTCACCCGGGTTACCCGGTAGCCGCCCGCAGCACCTTCTCCACCGCCCGGGCGGTGTCTTCCATATCCGCTTCCGAAAGCGTCGGGTGCACCAGGAACATCAGGGAGGTTTCGCCCAACTCCCGCGCCACCGGCAACCGCGCCGCCGACCCCAGGCCGGCCTGCGCAAAGGCCTTTTCCAGGTAAATCTCACTGCAACTCCCGACAAAGCAC
>JACUUW010000246.1 GCA_014859075.1 Desulforudis sp. | reverse complement strand
CCTGTTCTTCTTCCGCATACCTAACGGTGTTCTTCGTTTCTTTTTCTTTTCTAAAAGTCAGGATCAAGTCCAAGTTCCTCCTTTCCCATTGTTTATCTGTTGACCAAGAGGTCGTTCTTCCAGGGCAAATCCGGAACCACCCACAACGGCGTTGTTCCCAGTTCCCACGTACCGAAAGCGCTTAGAAGCAGAGCCCGGAGAATCTGATCGCCGATCGCCTTGGCCGCTGGCGGGGGCACGGCGTTTCCAATTCGCTCCCGCCAGCGCGAATCTGACCGGCCGGCCAGTGTCAATGGCTGCCCATTGGGCAGGATAGTCGGAAAACCTTGCAACGCCGCAAGTTCAAGCGTGGTCAAGGGACGATGCCAGGTTCCGTCCAGGCTTATGATGATTGGTGGCGGGTCCGGGCGCTCATTGTCCAGCGGAATTCGGGGATCGGCCACGGCCGCCGAACCGCTATGTATGTCCATAGCGCCGGTGACGGTAGTAGCTGGTTCATTCCAAGCCAAAACACCGTATGTTCCGTTTCTCGGACGGCAATTCAAGCGCGGATCGGCTATTGCCGGCGCTCCAGACCCGAATCGGGTTCCGGTTATGCACAGGCCGGGCTTATGCCACTCAATCACCCGGTAAACATTCGGATGTCGGTTGTCTCGCAGAGGCAAGCGCGGATCGGCGACGCATGCTACTCCGTTGCTCTTGGCGATGCCAGCCGAACCAATAACAGTAGTAGCCGTTTCGTCCCACCTCACAACTTCGGTAGGACCCCGCCCTGGGGCGATGTCCAAGGCGCGGATCGGCAACGCTCAGCGTTCCGCAGGACGGAGAGACTTTCCCGGTAATTGTGCCCGCAGGCTCGTCCCAGGGGATTATCCCGTAGGTGTCCTTGAACCACCAGTCACGCGGCGTCGGGAGCCCCCGTCTTCAGACGTGGGGAGGAGACGCCGCTCTTTCTTTTCCGATACTCGTATCCATCCGCCTCCTGGAGCAGGCAGATGTATTTCGGATGCACATCGAACCCGTTCAGGCGAAAGCTCGGGCGGTGCCGGATTGCGATTCGCCCAACATGCGTACCCGCAAACTTCCCTGCCGGAATCACCGCCCGCACCAGGTCACCCGTCTGGAAGCCCATGAACCGCTTGGTGCGAGGTGCGTGACGCACCGGGAATCCGTGTGCGTCCGTCCCGCATCGCTGGCGCTTGCCATGCCCCTTTGCGGTTATTCGTAGTACCTGCCGCGGGAGGATCAGTCTATCCGGAGTGCTGGCTCCGACACAGGCGGCATCTATCCAGTGGGCTTTCGACAGTCCCAGTCGGGTGCGGTTGTACTTCGTGCGGCCGCCGGTTCCGGCTTCGATAGGAATACCGAATCCCGCCAGCCTGCGATACAACTCCCAGCGCGTGGCGTTACTGGCCGCTGCGTCTTTCAGGGGAATCCGCGCCCTGGCCTGCACTTCGGGATGGCCGAACTCTCGGGCGGTGCGGTTCCCTTTCTTCTGGTTGCACTCGTGACAAGCCAGGGTGAGGTTTGATACCCGGTCGGTGCCGCCCCGGGATTTGGGGATGATGTGCTCGATCTCTAAAGGTATCCCTGTTTTGCCACAGTAAATGCACCGACGACCCCATTTCTCTAGCAGGTATTCCCGGACTTCGTAACCGAAGAGTTCTCCCCGCTGGTACTCGATCCCGGAAATTTCGGGGTTCTGGAGCTTTTGGGCGTCGAATTTGACCAGTTCCATCGAGACGGCTACTACTGGCGCCCAACAACATAGGCGCTTTGCCCACGTCACAGCGTTCTCGACACGGCTGCGCAAGCTCGGCGGCAACCAGCCATCAGGGCGACGGCGATTGTCGAATCGCGGCTTGCGATACCGTGTCTTGCGATTCCGCCGTGCACGGCGCAGCGCCCTGCGCTCCAGGAGCCTGCGCTTGATCTCCTCGCCCCGGTGCTCGACCTCTGCCGCCCATACGACGCGGTTGGTATCTTCGCGCACGAGGGCCAACCCCGTCACTTTGGAGCCGGGGTCGATCTTGACCCGGTGCGGGTGGACGACCGATGCTTCCAGTGTCCGATCCCTAAGAATAATGGTGAACGGGTAACGGCGAAAAACCGCAGCCCTGCCGGAGCGCAGGAGTTGCCGCGCCCTGGCCGGGTGACAGGGATCAAGCGGTTTTTTGTTCCTGTCCAGCACGAAGATTCTCAAACCAATGCCTCCTTACGTTGGCTCCTCGGGTTTCCCCGGTCAAGTGAGCCTCGCCAAGGTTATCCCGGCTTTTTGCGCTCGACACACTGGTTTCAACCCCGTATGCCTGTTTAATGCCGGGCGACAGAGCT
>JACUUW010000245.1 GCA_014859075.1 Desulforudis sp. | reverse complement strand
GGATGAGAGGCTTCAACGTCAATCAATAATGGTGGAGCTGGCGGGGATTGAACCCGCGGCCTCTACCATGCCAAGGTAGCGCGCTCCCACTGCGCCACAGCCCCATCACAAGCTTCAGTATAAGACAACACAAGGCAAATGTCAACCGAGTCAGACAGTGACCGGCAGTTCAACCACCGGGGCGTCACCCCAGAGACGTTCCAGATTGTAAAAGGCGCGTTCGCTTTCCAGAAACACGTGGATAACCACGTCCCCGTAGTCCAGGAGTACCCAATGACCCTCCCGGAAACCTTCGACTCGAAGTGCTTTTACCCCAAGCTCGTCGTGGAGTTGCTCCCGGATGTGTTCGGCGCAGGCCTTGACATGGGTAGTAGAACGGCCGCTGACCAGTACAAAATAGTCACTAACCACCGTCAGATTCTGAATATCCAGAACCAGAATGTCGGATCCTTTCGCTTCCGCCGCTGCCCGTGCCACAGCCTCGACCAGGACCCGGGAACTTAAGGCCATGCCACCACTCCCCGGCTGTTATCTGCATCCACCGAGCAGATTTAATTCCCTAGAAGCGCCTTTCGTTCTCTTCTCTCGCCCGAGCCTCGTTGACGGTAATCACCCGGCCGCCCATCTCGACACCGTTCATGGCGCTGATCATGGCCTCGGCGTCTTCGTCTTTCACCTCGACGAAACCGAAACCACGGGAGCGGCCCGTCTGGCGATCAGTGATGATCCGACTGGACAATACCTCGCCGTAAGCTCCGAAAGCCTCCTCCAGATCCTCAGCTTTGGTACCCCAGGGGAGATTGCCCACGTACAGAGTTTTAACCAAACCTTTTCACCTCGCTTTGTACGATATTATTTGCAAAAGGACTGGTCCTGATGCAACTCTGATTTATAAAGAGCCCGGCTGAGAATGTACGCCTCCACGCTCTCCGGCAGCAAGTATTTGATGGGTCGGCCTTCCCGAACCCGCCGCCGGATATCGGAGGACGAAATCGCCAGCGCCGGCACCTCCACCGGTACAATGCGTTCAACCAAGTGTGCGGGCAATTCCCGCAATCTCCCGGTCAAACCGCCTAATTCATACCCCGGCCTGGTCGCCGCGATAAACCGGCAAATCTCCAGCAGTTCCTCAAAACGATGCCAGGACAGGATCTCCAACACCGCGTCGGCACCGGTGATGAAGTATATTTCATCCGGGTCGTGCAAACGCCGCATTTCCCGGATGGTGTCGTAGGTATACGACAAGCCCGGTCGTTCAATCTCAAGATCCGAAACCTCAAAAAAGGGGTTTGAAGCCACGGCGAGGCGTACAAGAGCCAGGCGGTGCTCAGGATCGGAGATTCGGTAATTAGGTTTGTGTGGCGGACGACCGGCAGGCACGAAAATGACCTTGTCGAGCCGGTATTCGTAACGTACGCCTTCAGCCGCCACCAAGTGACCGTAATGGACGGGATCGAAAGTCCCACCCATTACTCCGAGCTTCATCATTCAAACCTACCTGTGTCGGTTGGGACAATTATAATGGCTGTTTCCGTATAATGCAAGCTATTTCGCCCTTTTTTAGTGTCCAACGGTAATTCCAGGGACTTCGGCCTGCAGTCCGGCAATCAGCGCGTCCTTTTCCGCGTCCGGATCCTTGACCGGCAACTGCAAGGCCTCGCCCACCCCACGAACGACGGCCTTCCCGGCCGCTCATCCTTTGTTTTAAAATATGAACAGGGGGCCGGGAGTGTGCCGGCGGGCCTAACGCACCTGGCCGTCGCCGAAGATGATGTACTTGGTCGAAGTGAGGTCTTTTAAGCCCATGGGCCCCCGGGCGTGGAGTTTTTGGGTGGAGATGCCCAATTCAGCCCCAAAGCCGAACACGCCGCCGTCGGTAAACCGGGTCGAGGCGTTCACGTAGACTGCGGCCGCGTCCACCTCCCTCAGAAAACGGCGCGCCCGGGTGTAGCTCTCGGTGACGATGGCTTCCGAGTGTTTGGTGCCCCAACGGTATATGTGGTCCACCGCCTGGTCGAACCCTTCCACCACGCGCACCGCGATGATCATGTCCAGATATTCGGTATCCCAGTCCTCCTCGGTGGCCGGAACCACCCATTCCACCAGTTCCTTGGTGCGCGGGCAGCCGCGGACCTCCACTCCCTGCGCCCTGAGGTCGGCCAGCAATCCCGGCAGAAGCCTGCCGGCCACCGGGGCGTCCACCAGCAGGGTTTCGGCCGCATTGCACACCCCGGGCCGCTGGCACTTGGCGTTCACCACGATGCGCGCGGCCATTTCCAGGTCGGCCTCCCGGTCGATGAACACGTGGCAATTGCCCATGCCGGTTTCAACCACCGGCACGGTGGCATTCTGGATCACGGCCTGTTTCAGGGCCTTGCCGCCCCGGGGAATGACCACGTCCAGGTAGTCATTCAGTTTCAGCAAGGCGT
>JACUUW010000025.1 GCA_014859075.1 Desulforudis sp. | reverse complement strand
CGGGGATACCTGGAAATCTATCCGCATACCCACGAGATGGACGGTTTCTTCATCGCCCGACTGCGTAGAACCGTCGTTAGTCGTTAGTCGTCGGTCGTCGACCATAATTGGAGATAATAATGGGGTCAATACTCGGTTCGAGTCGGGTTACCCATTCTGGATTCCGACTCCCGGATTCTGAATTCTGATTTGCCCCCATTCTGGTCTTATCCGAGGTGACCTGTTATTATTGACCTTAAGGATCTGACACTTGTGGAACTGGAGGCGCTGGTGGAAACACACGGAGAGCCCCGGTACCGGGCGCAACAAATAGCCGAGTGGGTTTTTCGGAAAGGGGCCGGTTCAGTGGAAGAGTTCACCAACCTGCCGGTTCGCTTCCGGGAATGCCTGACCCGAGAGACGGTTATCGGGCGGCTGGAACTTGTGGAAACCACGGTGTCGGGCCGGAGCGACACCGCGAAGCACCTCTGGCGCCTTTTCGACGGTCAAACCGTGGAAACGGTTCTCATGCGTCACGGCTACGGCCGGACGGTTTGCGTGTCCACCCAGGTGGGCTGTCGCATGGGTTGCCGGTTTTGTGCCTCGGGGCTGGGTGGCTGGGTACGCCACCTCCGTGTCGGTGAGATCTACGACCAGGTTCTGGCCGTGCAGCGGGTGAGTGGGCAAACCGTCACGCATATTGTATTGATGGGGATGGGAGAGCCGCTGGACAATTACGAAAATGTCTTGAAGTTCGTGGAGAACGTGAGCGCCGCCTACGGCCTGCGCATCAGCCAGCGGCGGATCACCCTGTCGACCTGCGGCCTGGTGCCGCGGATCCGCGACCTGGCCAGGGCGGGATACAGCCTGACCTTGGCGGTATCCCTGCACGCACCCAACAATGAGTTGCGCAATGACCTGGTGCCGGTTAACCGGAAACACCCTCTTGAAGAGTTGATTCCGGCTTGCGCGGAGTACGCAGCCTTGACCGGTCGCCGGGTGTCTTTTGAGTACGCCTTGTTGGGCGGTCTCAACGATAGTCCCGAATCAGCCGTGGAGCTGGCCGACCTTTTAACCGGCTTGCTTTGCCACGTGAACCTGATTCCGGCCAATCCGGTACCGGAATATGATTATTCGGCGCCTACCCCCACGGCGGTCCGGGCTTTCCGGCGCGTACTTGAACAGCGGGGCATCCCCGTGTCATTGCGCCGGGAGATGGGGGCCGACATTGGGGCGGCCTGTGGCCAACTCCGGCGTCGTTACCGGCCACGGGGCCGTAAGGAGTGAGCACGCATGCGTTGGAGTTCCGCGTCCAGTACCGGCTTCGTGCGGACTAACAACGAAGATGATCTCTGTGTCAACGAGAAGTACCGGCTGTTTGCCGTGGCGGACGGAATGGGTGGTCACCGGGCGGGCGAAGTGGCCAGCAGACTCGCCCTCACCGTGCTCAACCGGGAGTTTGAAAGACACCTGACCGCGGGCGGGGAAGTTGGCGATTCGCTCTTACAAGCCGTACGGAAGGCCAACCGCCAGGTATTTGACGAATCGTGTCGAATCGATACATACAATGGGATGGGCACCACGCTTTCGGCCTGTGCGCTGCACGACCGGAGCCTGTTCCTGACCCATGTGGGCGACAGTCGGGTTTACCTGGTGCGGACCGGGGAAATGTTACAGCTGACGGAAGACCATTCGGTGGTGCAGGAGCTCTTGAACGAAGGCCGGATCAAGGCCGACGAGGCCGCGGTTCATCCCTACCGCAACGTGTTGAGCAGGGCGGTGGGAACGGCGGTGGAGCTGGAAGTGGATTTCCGCCGCGTTCCGGTTCAGGCCGGCGATCGGTTGCTGCTCTGCACCGACGGGTTGACCAACCAGGTTTCGGATGCGGCCATCGGGAAGCTCCTGAAGAACACGGACGATCCCGAGAAAGGGGTTCAGGAACTCTTGCGGCTGGCTCTTGAACAAGGTGGTTCCGACAACATTACCCTCATTCTGGTGGTGCTTTAAGCGGCATGATCGGCAAAACACTAGGAAATCGCTACGAAATCACCCAGAGATTGGGCGTCGGCGGCATGGCCGAAGTATTCAGGGCCCACGATTCGCTTTTGCAGCGGTCGGTGACCGTCAAGATTCTCCGGTCGGAATTCAGCGCGGATGAGGAATTCGTGACACGTTTTCACCGCGAGGCCCGGGCGGTGGCCAGCCTCTCCCACCCCAACATCGTCAACGTTTACGACGTCGGGCAGGAGGGCGACGTGCACTACCTGGTAATGGAGTACGTGGACGGGGAGGATCTGAAAAGCGTCATCAAGCGGGAGGGCGGTCTGGCACCCGCGCGGGTGGTCGCCATTGCCTGTCAGATCTGCGACGCCCTTGAGCACGCCCACTACCACAAGATAATTCATCGTGACGTCAAGCCGCACAACATCCTTATCACGAAGACCGGCCAGGCCAAACTCGCCGACTTCGGCATCGCCCGGGAAAGCACGGCGGCGACCCTCGTGCAAACCAAGAGCCTGGTCGGCTCGGTGCATTACATTTCCCCCGAGCAGGCGCGGGGTGACACGGCGGACGCCCAGTCGGACATTTACGCCCTGGGGGTTGTGCTGTACGAGATGTTGACCGGAACGGTACCTTTCAACGGGGGCAATCCGGTATCAGTCGCCCTGAAGCATATTCAGGACGCGATTCCCTCCCTTCAGGAGCGTAACCCGGCGGTGACCCCCGAATTCGAACAGATTGTCCACCGGGCCATGGCCAAGATTCCGGCCGACCGTTTCGTCTCGGCGCGGGAAATGGGGCTGGCTTTGAACACGGTTAAGACAAGCGGGGATGAAAGGGAGTCGCTGAGTCCCGACACCATGGTTTATGAACCGGTCCGGTTTTCCGGGAAAAAACCGGGCACCGGAGTACTGGTGGGCGTCATTGTGGCCGTGATTGGTTTGGCCATCGGCGGGTTCTTCGGTTTGCAGAGCTACATGCGGGTACCCGAAGTGGAAGTGCCCGGAGTGGAGGGAATGTTGCTGGCCGAGGCGCAGCGCGAGCTGGAAAGCGTGGGTCTGCGTTATTCGGTTTCGGAGGAATACAGTGCGGAGGAACCGGGTAGGGTGACCGAGCAGGACATGGCCGCGGGCAGCCGGGTGAAACAGCAGCGGGTCATTTTTCTCACCGTCAGCCGGGGGCCGGAGATGATCCGGGTGCCGGACGTCACCGGCCGCACCCTCGCCGAGGCCCGGTCACAGTTGCGGGCCAGCGGTTTCGAGGTCGGCGAGGCGAAAGAGATCATTGACGAGTTGTCACCGCCGGGAACAGTGGTGCGGACCGATCCGGCGCCGAATGCGGTTCACGCCAAAGGTGACGAAGTACGGTTGTACGTGAGCAAGGCGCCGGAGCCTGATTTGATTTTGGTGCCGGACTTGATCGGAATGGAAGAAAGCGCGGCCCGGTCTAAAATCGCCGAGGTCGGGCTCCTGACGGCTCCGGACGTGAGTAGAAAGAGGAGCAATGACTACCCGCAGGGCCGGGTCATCGCTCAGGACCCACGGGGCGGCGCCGAGGTCGAAGAGAACAGCGCGGTCAAGCTCACCATCAGCCAAGGTCCGGGGCCGGAAGCCCGGACCGCGGTCGTTTACGAAACCATGCCCAACGATGGCCGGACACACACCCTGCAGATCGTGATCCAGGACGCCCAGGGAGAGCGTGAAGCTTACGCCGGGGAGCACAAATCGGGGGAGCGGGTCTCCCACCCGGTCCGTTACTACGGCCAGGCCACGATCACGCTCTATGTTGACGGCGATTTCGTAAAGGAACAGACTTTTTGAGCAGAGGCGGTCCACGGGATGCCCGAGGGTTTGGTGGTTAAGGCCCATGGGGGCTACTGTTTTGTACACGACGGCGCGGGGATCCGGCAGTGTACCCTCCGGGGAAAACTGAAGGCCCGGGGAAGGGTGATCGCCGGTGACCGGGTGGTGGTCCGGATCCTGTCCGGGAACCGCGGCGTGGTGGAGGAAGTGCGGCCGCGCCGCACGGTGTTGAGCCGTCCGTCTATCGCCAACGTCGACCAGGCTGTAGTGGTTGCTTCTTTCAGGGAACCGGCCCCCGCACTCAACCTGTTGGACCGGATTCTGGTGCACTGTGAGGCCGCCGGTCTCGACTGCGTCATCTGCGTGAACAAGGTCGACCTGGTTGGTCCTGAGCAGCCGGAGGAAACCTGGATTCAGGTGTACCGGGATGCCGGCTATCCCACGCTGATTACCAGTGCTTTGACCGGCGCGGGCGTTGAAGGTCTCCGCGCGTTTCTCGCCGGGCGGATCACGGTACTGACCGGGCCGTCCGGAGCGGGGAAGTCGAGCTTGGCCAACGCTGTTCAGCCCGGGCTCAACCTGCGTACGGGAGCAATAAGCCCGAAGCTGAAGCGGGGGCGACACGTCACTCGGCACGTTGAATTGCTGTCCCTGGATGGAGGGGGCTGGTTGGCGGACACGCCAGGGTTTTCGGTGTTGCACTTGGGCGGGATCGCCCGTGGGGAATTGGCCGGGTTGTTCCCGGATTTCGGTTGGGCCGGCTCGTGCAGGTTCACGGATTGCCTCCATGACCGGGAACCGGGTTGTGCCATACGGGCGGCGGTGACCGGCGGGGGGATAGCCGGATTCCGCTATGCGCACTATCTGGAGTTCTTGCGCGAAGTTGTGGCGTGGGAGGAGAGAGAAAACAGATGATCAAGATCGCACCGTCCATCCTGTCGGCTGATTTCGGCCGGTTGGCCGAGGAAATTCGGAAAGTGGAGAACGCCGGGGCCGACTACCTCCACATCGACGTGATGGACGGGCATTTTGTGCCCAACATCTCCATCGGACCCCTCGTGGTAGCCGCCCTCCGACCGCGGACCGCTCTGACCTTCGACGTGCACCTGATGATCGAGGCGCCCGAGAACTACGTCGTGCCCTTCGCCGAAGCGGGCGCGGACATCCTGACCGTGCACGCCGAGGCGACCAGGCACTTGGACCGGACCTTGAGGTTCATCCGGCAGAAGGGAATGCGTGCCGGCGTGGCCCTGAACCCCGCCACTTCCCTGAGCGTAATCGAGTACGTGCTGCCGGTCGTCGACCAAGTATTGTTGATGACGGTGAACCCGGTGTTCGGCGGACAGAGGTTCCTGGAAGAGGTGCTGCCCAAGATTGACGCTCTCCGCCGGTTGATTGACGGGCGTGGGTGCTGTCCGGACCTCGAGGTTGACGGGGGTATCGGCCCGGAAACGGTTTCCGCGGCGGTGCAAGCCGGGGCGAACATCCTGGTGGCCGGGTCAGCCGTCTTCGGCGCCGGTGACGCGGCAACGGCCATCAAAAGGTTACGTCAAGCGGCCACAAACGAAAGTGATTTTTTTAACAAAAACGATTGACCCCGCCGGAGCCTGCCTGTATAATGGATGGAAAGTTGTTTCATTTTTCGGAATTATTCACGTAGTGGCGGCCGAAATAGGGGGGCATTAAGGTTGAAAGCATTGAGAATTCCAGAGGCGACAGTGACCCGTCTATCCATTTATTCACGTTTTCTGGAACGGTTGGAGCGCAGGGGAATCACGACGGTTTCTTCCAGTGAAATCGCCAAGGGAGTCGGCGTCAGTCCGGCCCAGGTACGGAAGGACCTGGCTTATTTCGGGGAGTTCGGCACCCGCGGGGTTGGGTATAACGTCAAGGATCTGATCCATTACATACTGAAAATCCTTGGACTCACGCGTACCTGGCCGGTGGTGCTGGTCGGGGCCGGCAACCTGGGAACGGCGCTTTGTACCTATCGGGGTTTCAAGGACCGGGGTTTCAACATTGTCGGGGTCTTCGACAACGACCTGACCAAGATCGGTAAACGGGTGCAGGATCTTGAAGTGTTGCCGCTGGAGCGCTTGTCAGAGGTGGTCCGGGAGTTCGAAGTGAAAATCGGGGTGATCGCCGTGCCCTTGGGCGCCGTGCAGGACACCGCCGGCCGACTGGTTGAGTCCGGTATTCGGGCCCTGCTGACTTTTGGGCCGGTGGTGGTTGATGTTCCCGAGGATATTGTGGTCCGGAACGTGGACCTGGCGGTCAAGCTGGAAATCCTGACCTTCAACCTGATGTTCAAGGAGTTGCATTCCGCGTTGTGATTTGCACAAGGTCTGAAAAGGCCGGGGGAAACCCCGGTCTTTCGACGTAAGGGGGCTTTTTGGTGTTGTACATTGGTGTAATTGGGGCCGGTATCTGTCCGGCCGAAGTGGACGGGCTGGCGGAGCGGGTCGGGGCGGCGATTGCCCGCCGCGGCGGCGTCCTGGTCTGCGGCGGCCTGGGTGGGGTGATGGAGGGCGCGGCCCGGGGGGCCCAGCGGGAGGGCGGTCTGGTCGTGGGGGTACTGCCCGGCGAAGAACGGAAACAGGGCAACCGCCACCTTTCAGTGGCTCTGGCCACCGGCCTGGGGGACGCCCGGAACGCTGTGATCGCCTGTGCTTGTGACGCCTTGATCGCCATTGACGGCGGATACGGTACACTTTCGGAAATCGGTTTCGGGTTGAAAATGGGCAAGCGGGTGATCGGCTTGGGTACCTGGCGGCTGGTATCGGGAAAAGGCCTTGATGCCGGGATGCTGGTGGCCGACTCCCCGGAGCAGGCTGTGGAACTGGCTTTTAGGGAAGTGTCTAAATCCATCCCTTCTTTAGAAACTTCCGCCCCATCAACTTAACTGCTACTTGCGCCCCAAGACGTTCTACGAAACCCCAATTTACAATGGTCCACGCCGCCCGGATTTCGAGGCCGGCCGCTTCGCCGGCGGATCGGCGACGAAGGTTGCCAGGGGGGCAGGGCGGTTGAAGGCGTTAAGTGTTGTACCTCCCGGCTTTTGCGTGTTTTCACAAGCTTGCGCCCGTTGAGCGGGTTTCCGGCATTAGCACTAAGTTTTGTCGGAAAAATTGGGCTGAAATCAAGCAGGAAAAGGCGGTTCCTGCTAGAACAGTACAAATAGTTAGAATATTGACAAGCTTGGAATCCGTGTGCTATAGTCGGAACAATGATATGTGCTATGACAATTGTCAAGCCCCTTTGTGTTGTTGTTCACAAATAAAGAACGGGGAGGGCGGTATTGGCGTTTACTTAATTTCCAGTCAATCAGTTAATAGGGCAAGGAATACTGAAGGGGGGTCCTGTGTTTTCGATGAAAAAGCTTAGTAGGCGGGATTTCCTGAAATCCGTCGGCCTCGGAGCGGCAGGCCTTACAGCATTCGACGCCTTTGGCGGCGCGTCCGCCGAAGCGCTCCTGCTGCAAAAGCGCACCGATCTGCCGGAGTTCAAGCTGCAGTACGCCGAAGAAACGCCGACTATCTGCTGTTACTGCGGTTGCGGGTGCGGGATCATCATTCATACTAAAGACGGCAAGGTGATCGGTTGCCAGGGTGACCCGGACCATCCCATCAACGAAGGCGCTCTCTGTCCCAAGGGACAGGCGATCACCGACCTGAGTTTCGTCGTGGAAGAAAACCCGAGGCGGCATTCCATGTTTGAAAGGCCGCGGGTTCCCAACCCGGAACGCGTTACCAAGGTTCTCTACCGCGCACCGTTTGCCACCGAATGGGAAGAAGTGTCCTGGGATTGGGCACTCCCGGAAATCGCCAAGCGGGTGAAGGCCACCCGGGACAGCACGTTCGAGCGGACCGACGCCAACGGCGTCACCGTGAACCGCACCCAGGCCATCGCCCATCTGGGCAGCGCCTCCATCGACAACGAGGAAAACTACCTGATGCACAAACTGATGCGGGCCCTGGGGGTCATTTACATCGACCACCACGCCCGTCTCTGACACTCCTCCACCGTGGCCGGTCTGGCCAACACGTTCGGTAGAGGAGCGATGACCAACCACTTTATCGATTACCAGCATTCCGACGTCTGGCTTTGTATCGGGGCCAACCCGGCGGAGAACCACCCGATGGCTTTCCGTTGGATCACGAAAGGCAAGGAAAAGGGCGGCAAGCTGATCGTCGCCGATCCGCGGTTCACCAAGAGCGCGGCGATGGCCGACCTTTACGCGCCGCACCGTCCCGGTACCGACATCCCCTTCCTGCTCGGAATCATGAACTACGCCATCCAGAACAACCTGTACCACCGGGAATACGTCGTGAATTACACGAACGCCTCTTACATCGTCCATCCCGAGTTCGGGTTCGAGGACGGCCTGTTCAGTGGATTCGGGGATGGCGGGTACGACAAAGCCAGTTGGGCGTACACCGGTGAAAAGGACCCGACACTGGAGCATCCGCAGTGTGTGTTCCAGTTGCTGAAGCGGCACACGGCTCGTTACGACAAGCGGACGGTGTCCCAGATCTGCGGCACGCCCGAGGATCTCTACGAGGAGATCTGCAAGCTGTACGCCGGCACCGGGGAGCCCGGCAAGGCGGGGAACATCATTTACGCCATGGGCATCACCCAACACACTTACGGCTCACAGAACGTCCGGTCGATCGCCATGCTCCAGCTCCTGCTGGGGAACATCGGCATTCCCGGCGGCGGCGTGAACGCGCAACGCGGTGAGTCAAACGTGCAGGGTTCCACCGACATGTGTATGCTTTATCACCTCCTGCCCGGTTACAACCCGATGCCCAACGCGAATACACATCCCACCTGGGCGGATTACAGGGAGAAGGCAACACCTGCCGCCGGTTACTGGGTGAACCGGCCGAAGTTCGTGGTCAGCATGTTGAAAGCCTGGTACGGCGAGCATGCCACGGCCGAAAACGACTTCTGTTACGACTACATCCCCAAGATCTACGGTGACCATTCCCACATGGCCATGTTTAAAGCCATGGCCGAGGGCAAGGTCAAGGGCTTCTTCGCCTGGGGCCAGAACCCGGTGGTGGGCGGCCCGGCGGCCATCCAGTCCCGGAAGGCGATGGAAAACCTGGATTGGATGGTGTGCATCGACCTGTTCGAGATTGAGACCGCGGCTTTTTGGAAGGCCCCGGACGCCGACCCGACCAAGATCGGTACCGAGGTATTCTTCCTGCCGACCGGCTGTTCCTACGAGAAGGAGGGCACGGTAAGCAACAGCGGCCGCTGGATCCAGTGGCGCTGGAAAGCCATCGACCCGCCCGGGGAGGCGCACAGCGACCTCTGGATCGCCGACCGGCTGTTCAAGGCCATCCGGAAGGGATACCAGCAGGGCGGCGTGTTCCCCGATCCGATTGTCAAGATGACTTGGGACTACGGCGATGACCATTACGATATCGTCAAGGTGGCCGTAGAGTGCAACGGTTTCACCGTCGCCGACGGCGAGCCGGTCTTGAACTTCACCAAACTGGCCGACGACGGCTCGACGGCCTGCGGCAACTGGCTGTTCAGCGGCTACTACAACGACCTGAACGACCCGCCGTGCAAGCGGCGCGACACCGTCGACACCAGCGGTCTGGGCATGTACCACAACTGGTCGTTCTGCTGGCCGGTTAACCGGCGGATTATTTACAACCGGTGTGCCACCAGGCCGAACGGTCAGCCGTGGAACCCGGAAAAGGCATTGTTCAGGTGGACCGGTACCGAATGGATCAAAAACGACGTACCGGACTTCAACGCGAACGTCCCGCCGGAAGAAACGGCCAACAACCCGTTCATCATGTTGCCGGAGGGCCAGGGCCGGTTCTTCGCCAGCGGCATGGCCGAGGGCCCGTTCCCGGAACACTACGAGCCGATAGAGACCCCGTTCAAGAACATTATGTCCAAACAGCAGCACAATCCGTGTGCGAAGCTCTACGCCGACAACTTCGCTCCGGTCGGCAGCGAGGAGTATCCCTACGTCTGCACCACCCACCGGCTGATCGAGCACTACCAGAGCGGCGCCCTGACCCGGAACCAGCCGTACCTGGTCGAGCTGATGCCCGAGATGTTCGTGATGATCTCCAAGACCTTGGCCGAAAAGCTGCACCTGAAGAGCTACGACTGGGTCGTCGTTTCCACGCCGCGGGGCGAGATCAAGGCTAAGCTCGGCGTCACCCCGCTGATCAAGCCGCTGATGGTACACAGCAAATTGACCGAGGTCGTGTGTATGCCCTGGCACTGGGGCTTCCAGGGTCTGGGCCGCGGCGCCATCGCCAACGACCTGACACCGGCGGCCGGGGACGCAAACACCTCGATTCCGGAATACAAGGCCTTTCTCTGCAATATCAGAAAGGCGTAACGGATCGTTGGTGGTTCCGATTCTATAAGTGGAGGTGCGATTAAGTGGGTCAATACGGAGTTTTAGTCGATGTCACCAAATGCATCGGCTGTCGCGGTTGCCAGACGGCCTGCAAGAACTGGAACGACCTGCCGGCCGTCAAGACGACCTTCACCGCCGACTGGACCAACCCGCCGGAGATGAACTTCAACAATATCACTCTGGTGGGCTTCCACACCATTGAAAAGGACGACAAGGTCCAGTGGCGCGCCGCCAAGGTGCAGTGTTTCCACTGCCTGGAGCCGACCTGTTTCGAGGTCTGCTTCGTGCACGCCTACAACAAAACCCCGGAAGGCGCGGTGGTGTACGCCAACCCGGAGATCTGCGTCGGTTGCCGTTACTGCCAGCTGGCCTGTCCGTTTCACAACATCCAGATGAAGTGGGACGAGGTCTTCTCGCGGGTGCGCAAGTGCAGCTTCTGCTACAACCGGTTGGTTGAGGGCTTGAAACCGGCATGTGTGACGACGTG
This sequence comes from Desulforudis sp., assembly GCA_014859075.1. Classification (GTDB taxonomy): domain Bacteria; phylum Bacillota; class Desulfotomaculia; order Desulfotomaculales; family Desulforudaceae; genus Desulfopertinax. Next base: position 4,114 of record JACUUW010000025.1, on the reverse strand, counting down.
CCCGACCGGCGCCTTGAAGTTCGGCAAACGGGATGAACTGCTCCAGGAGGCCAAGGAGCGGATCAACAGCAACCCGGACAAGTACTTCAACCATATCTACGGGGAGAAAGAGGCGGGCGGAACGTCCTGGCTCTATATTTCGGATGTTCCTTTCGAGGATCTCGGCTTCAACACCGACGTGTTCCAGAAGAGCATTCCGAAGTACACCTGGAAATACATGAAGAAGGCGCCCATCCTTGCTGTCAGCCTGCCGATCTTCTTTGCGGCGCTGTATGCGTACACCAAGCGGCGCGCCGAGAACGAAGGGCACGGCCACTAGTCAGCGCGGATAATTACAAGGAAAGAGGGAGGGTGCGGAAGTGTACGACGAGAGGTATACAAGTAGATTCGGGTTCCGGATGACCCCGCTGCGCTGGGCCATGTTCGCTTTTATGGTTTTGTTTCTGGCGGTGGCCGGGTACCGGTTTGTTTTCGGTTTAGGACCGGTGACCAACCTGACCGACCAGTGGACCTGGGGTCTTTGGAAGTATCTCGTATTCCCGGCGGTCGCGCTGGCCGGTTGCGGTTACGGCACCGTGTTTCTGGCGCACGTGCTGCACATCAGGGCCTTTTACCCGATCGTCCGGGTGGCCATGGTCGTGTCGCTCATGGGCTACAGTGTGGCGATGGTGGGTTTGCTTTTTGACATCACCGTGTACTACAACTTCTGGCGGCCGTTCGCTTACTGGGGCTACACCTCCATCCTGTTTGAAGTGCTCTGGTGTATGACCCTGTACTGGACCATTCAGATCCTGGAGTTCGGTCACATCGCCTTCGAGCGGATCGATGCGCCGATCATCTACAAGGCGCTGGACAAGGCGATGCCGGTCCTGATCTGTGTGGGCATCATGCTCCCGACCCTGCACCAGGCTTCGCTGGGCGGGCTGTTCATCGCCACCACCCAACTGCATCCGGCCTGGTGGTCGTTATGGATCCCGTGGTTCTTTATGATTTCCTCGCTCATGGTGGGTCCGGCGGTGGTGGCCTTCTCGTGCTGGGCGCTGTGCCGGATCTACGGCAAGAAATTCGAGGAACTGATGCCGTCGTTGAACCCGCTGATCCTGGTGGGCGCGGCGCTGATGATTTTCTACACGGTGCTCAAGGTCTGGGATCTGACGGCGCGCGGGGCCTGGGGCTACGTGTTTGAGGGCACCCTGCAGGGCAACATGTTCCTCTTGGAGCACATCGTGTTTCTCCTGGTACCGCTGGTGATGTTCCTGACGCCGTCCATCCGGAATTCGGTCGGCGGCTTGGTTACGGCCTCGCTGTTGTGCGGCGTCGGCGTCGTCCTGAACCGGACGAACGTGATGTTTACCGGTATGGCGCCGGCCTACACGCACAGCTACTTCCCGAGCTGGATGGAATGGGTCGGCTTCGCGGGCCTGCTGGTCGGCGCGCTCCTGGTGATCCTGTTCTTCGTGGAGAACTTCAAGATCCTGGAGGGCATATCCGACGCAGAGGAAGCGAAGGACTCGGCCGTCAGTCCGGTCACCGTACAGGGGTAGATTACTCGATCCAAGGGGGAATCACGCACCGGGGGGCGAACGCCTCCCGGTTTCCATTTAGGTCGCCGGGGCTGTTCCCTACCGCGACTGGTGCTCCGCTCCGACGGCAGCACGGCTTGTTCGGGGGGCCTGCCGGTCCGCCTGTGGATTGCGATCGATAATCGTGCCGGCTGTCCGGGAGTGGTATCCCCCGATCCGATAACGCTGGATGTCGCCTCAAGGTTACGTCGCGTCCTCGGCGGACTGCAGGCCCATCCTCACTTGCGCCGGCTGCCGTTACCGTCGCTACGCAATGTCGCGTCCGGGAACAGCTCCCGGCGACGGGAATGGGAACGAGCGGCGAACTCTAAGCCAGCGGTTACCATCGCTGTGCAAGGTCACGGTCCGAGGACGCCCTCCCGGTATGGGGATGTGTGCGACGGCCGAGTCTGAAGTTGGCTTTCGGTATTCCACTCGTCCTCGCAGCCGGCAGAGTCCGCCGCGTAGGCGACATTGCGGAGCGTGGGCCACGGCCCTCGGCAAAGGTGAGTCCAGCACTGCCGCCGACGAGGACGCGACGAAACCTTCAGGTAACAAGTGACGTAACCGGATCGTGTAGGAATCACCTTCGGACAGCCGATAAGGATATCGATCGCAATCCACAGGAGGCGGGCAGCGCTCCGAACCGAGCCGTAGTGCCGTCCACGCGGAGCACCGGAGCCGAGCGGCGGGCTCTTGCCGGCGGTTGCTTTTGGTGCGGGATTTTGATAGTATTGCACTAGCCAGTTGACCGATAGGAGGATGATCTGTTTTGTCCGAAACCCAACACCGGTTTGTAGAACCCCATCTCCTGGAACTCTATCGTGAACTGCGCGCTTTGAACGTGCCCGCCGACCGGGTCAAGGCCGAGCCCCCCGCCCCCATGATCAGTGGGATGTGGCAGTCGGGAGTGCCGCTTCTGTATTGCCATCCACCCTTGCTCGACGTGGACAGCTTTTTCGGGGTGATGCAAGAGGTCGGCGGAATTCTGAAAAAATACCACCCGGAACGGGCCGGGGAAGTGGAGCGCATGCTTACCGCCTTGCCGGAGGAGAGCGGGGCGAGGGAGCAGGCCATCCTTGACATCATGCGGCGCGACGGCGAATGGCTGGAGCGCCTGGCCCGGGAGCACGAACTGTCCGAGGAACTGACGGGCCTTGTGGTCAGCCTTACCCTGCGGCCCTTTCTGCGGCATTTCTCGGAGCAGTCCACGGGGCATTTGGACCTTGAACTCTGGTACAAGAACTACTGTCCGGTCTGCGGCGGTCACGCGAACTTCTCCCGCCTTTCCAAGGCGGTCGGCAAGCGTTATCTGTTCTGTTCACTCTGTGAGACCGAATGGCCCTTTGGACGCATCGCCTGCCCGTTCTGCCGGCAAACCGAAGAGGCCAAGGTTCGTTACTTCACGGTGGACGACGACAAGCGGTACCGGGTTTATGTCTGCGACAACTGCAAGGGTTATATCAAAGCGATCGACGAATCCAGGGCGGGGCACGACGAAAAGATCGAACTGTTTTGGGAAGACGTCAAGACGGTGCACCTCGACCTGTTGGCCATGCGCGAGGGTTACGAAAACAAGATCGCTGAGATTCCCAGTTACGGTGAAGAGGTTAAGAATTAGGACCGCCGCTTGACAAGTATTCACATTCGCGGTACAATTAGCCTCAATCAGGGCTCTTGGACCAGACACACTGCCAGTTTTAGACCTGCAGGACAACACGCCGGACTGCACAAAGGATGGTCGGACCAGTCTTACAGTTAACCCGTAAGTAATTGAATTGCGAGCGGGTTATTTTGTTTTTTCCCCGGCTTGGTCCCGGACCCGGTTTATCCAGGGGGGTGAAGGTTTTGCACAAAGGCGTGGTTCGCAGAATGTTTGAACGGGTGGCGGGAAAGGGTTTTACCGTTCAATACTGGGACGGCACCAGCGAGACCTTTGGACAGGGCACGCCTTCTTTTAAGCTTATTCTCAAAGATCCCGGTGTTTTCCCCAGGGTGCTGAAGGAACCGGAATTGGGGTTCGGCGAAGCCTACATGGACGGGCGGGTGGAGGTGGAAGGTGACCTGAAGGAGCTGGTGGAGACCGCCATCGACCACCGGAATACGCTTGGGGAGTCCAGGAAAGCTCTCTTCGCCCTAAAGGCGATACGTGCCTTGCCGTTGCGCAACTCCCTCGCCCGGCAGAAGGAGGATGTCCAGTACCACTACGACATCGGCAACGATTTTTACGCCCTCTGGCTTGACGAGACCTTGAGCTATTCTTGTGCTTACTTCAAGTCACCGGAGGACAGCCTTTATCAGGCTCAGTTGCAGAAAATCGACCATACGCTGAGGAAGCTGCGGCTGGAACCCGGTCAGACATTGTTGGATATCGGCAGCGGCTGGGGTTGGCTGGTGCTCAGGGCGGCCCGGGAGTACGGGGTGCGGGCGCTGGGTATAACCTTGAGCGAACAGCAGGTTTCCGCCAGCAGGAAACGTATCGCTGACCTGGGACTGGGAGAACAGGTCGAGGTCGAACTTATGGACTACCGGACGCCGGCCGCGAGCGGCCG
>JACUUW010000024.1 GCA_014859075.1 Desulforudis sp. | reverse complement strand
CGGAACGATTCCAGGAACTGCACCAGGTTTTCAGCCTGCCGGAAAACGCCAAGGTGAGAAACCTGTCCAAAGGGATGCGCACACAGTTGGCGATCATCCTGAATCTGGCCGTCAGGCCGGCCTTACTGGTCCTGGACGAACCCACTTCCGGACTGGATCCGGTGCTGCGCCGGCAGTTCCTGACCATCCTGATGGACGAAGTGGCCGAAAACGGCACCACCGTTTTCATCTCCACGCACAACCTGCACGAGTTGGAACGCATCTGCGACCACATCGCCATCATTCATCAGGGCCGACTGCTGGCCAACGAAAGCCTCGAGGAGTTGAAGCACAAGGTCCGCAAAATTCAGGCAGCGTTCGAAACCCCCCTGCCCGCGGACGTGCTGCAAAAAACCGGCGTCCTGAATGTCGAGCGGCAGGGCCGGGTTTACAATATCGTCGTCCAAGACGGGATTGAGGAGATAACGGCCGAACTGCGGCGGCATCAGCCCCTTTTCCTGGACTTCGTGGACATATCCCTGGAAGAGATCTTTATTCACCGGATGGGAGGCGAAGGCTATGCGCTTAAAGAGATTGTGGCCCAATAAGACGCTGGTCTGGAAGGACTGGAAGAACAGCCGGCTGTGTGCTTCGCCTTGCTGGGCGGCCCGCTTCTGACCGCTTTGGCCGGCGTTCACGGTCCGGGGGCCCTGACCCTGAGTCTGTGCTACCTGCTGGCGGGCGGCGTCACCTGGTTCCTCACCAACCATCTGCTGGAGTGGCGCCGGGCGGCGTAAACAGCCGTGCGTAAACCAAACAGTCTTTTGGATCGAAACATGCTCCGACAGCCCATCCAGACGTCAAATAGATATCAATCTGCTGGAAGGCACCCCCGGTTCGAACCGGGGGCTTTCCGATACGGAAAACATCATCCACCCGGAGCCTTTGTAAACCTATCGGTGCCAGGCACTAACTTACTAACTTATTAATTCATCAACTTGTTTGGCCCTTAGCGGCCGCGACACAATCTCCGATTATGGGAGACACTCTACATTCACAACAAGGTAATTGCATCGGACCCTAAACTTTGTTATTATGTTCCTAAAGTGAAACAGGCCGGTCAGGTCACCCGGCCGGGCGATGGAGTCCGCCTTAACCGCCGCGCGACGGTTGATGACTCCTACCCATTAGGGTGGGAGTCATTTAATTTTTTTATTGGGGGTGAAGTCTGTGTCCGTGGAATACACCCAACAGAAAGGCGCCCTGCTCCAGGTCCTTGACGAACTGGCCCGGATGGCCGCGGAAAAGGAAAACGGCTCCGCGGAAAGCCTCCTGACCGAGGCGGCGCAGCGGCTGAAAGACGAAACCATCACCCTGGTGGTCCTCGGGGAATTCAAACGGGGAAAATCCACCTTCATTAACGCCCTCCTGGGACGGAACGTGCTGCCCACGGCCATCGTGCCGCTGACGGCCATCCCGACCATCATTCGGTACGGCCGGGACACCGAAGCCAGAGTTGTTTTCGAAACCGGGGACGTCCAGGCTATCCCGGCCGAACAGATACCCGACTACGTCACCGAACGCCATAATCCAAAGAACGTCAAAAAGGTCCGGGAGGTGCTCCTGACCGACCCTTCGGAGTACCTTCGTCAGGGAATCATCCTGGTCGACACCCCGGGCGTCGGCTCCGTGTACGTCCATAACACCGATGCCGCCTACGCTTATCTGCCGCGCGCGGACGCCGGTGTTTTCATTATCTCGGTGGACGCCCCACTGGGCCAAACCGAGGTGGACTACCTGCGGGACATCCAGAAATACGTCCACAAGTTTGTGTTTGTGCTGAACAAGGTGGACATCGCCGGCGACGAAGACCTGCGGGAAGCACTGGATTTCACCCGGAACACACTGGCCGAAGTAACGGGGATGGAAAACCCCAACCTCTTGACCCTGTCCGCGAAACTGGCCCTGGAAGCCAAGTTGCACGGGGATCCCGAGAGACTGAAAGCCAGCCGCATGGCCGAACTCGAGCGGTTTCTGGCCGGCATTATTGAAAAGGAAAAGGCGGCCCTGGTCCTTTCGGCGAGTGCCTCCAAAGGCCTGCGCATCCTCAACGAGTTCCAGTTGGAACTGGAACTCTGGTGCCGCAGCATGGACGACACCCTGGAAGAATTGGAACGGAAGGCGGGGGCTTTCGCCGGCGAACTGGAGAACCTGGATCAGGAACGGGAGGACAGCATCTACCTGCTGTACAGGGAAGTCGAAAAGCTCACCGCCAAAGTCACCGAGGGCATGCAGGAATTTGAAAAGAAGAGCCTGGGCCTCCTCTCGGCCCGCCTCGACCAATACATCGAGGAGATCTGGGAGAACCACTCGGTGAGACGCGTGACCGAACTGGCCCAGGAGTACACCCGGGAGATTATTCTTGACGCGCTGCGGCGGCAGAGAATCACCGAGCGGGAACGCATCAAGGACGATTTCGAACGGGTATCGAACCGGTTCTTCGACCGGATCGAGCAGATCGTGGACCGGATGATGGACATGTCCGCGGAGATTTTCCAGGTGCCGGTGCAGAAAGTGCGCTATAAGGACTACGTCCTGGAAAACCGGTTCTTCTACTTCCACCTTTGGGATCATCCCACCTTCATTCCCTCTTTCGAGGAACTGACGGTGACCGGCCTGCTGCCGAAAGGGCTGCTCAAGAAGAAGGTGCAATCCAAGGCCCGGGCCAACCTGGCCGAACTCCTGGCCCGCAACTGCGGCCGGGTGCGGGTCGACATCGTGGACGGCCTGACCGAACAGGTGCGCCGGGTGGCCGGTGACCTGCGCCTGCGGGCCGACGCGGTGGGCCAAGGGCTTCAAAAAGCGGTCAACAAGGTCCTCGCCGAGAAGCGGGCCGGGACGGTGAACCGGGAACGGGCTGCACGGCTTGCCGCGGCGGAGCGTCAGCGTCTGGCCCGGCTGCGCGGGGTGTTGGAACCCCTGACCAACACCTAACCCACGAGTGAACAGGTCCTGAATACCTCGTCACAGGTTCTCCGGCGGGTCCCGGCGGAGGTCCACGTACAGCGTGCCGTCGGCGTTCAGGGCGGCGTAGAACACCTCCTTGACCTCGCGGACGTTTCTGCCCTGCAATTCCCGGTACAGCCAGGTGAAATCCAGACCGCTCCGGATGAGGTTGTTGGTGAGCACGTGACCGTCCAGAATGAGTTCGGTGGGCATACCCTTGTATTGGGTATCGAGTTTGAGGTCCTTAGGGGTTAGCGGGAGGTGCGCGCTTTTTTTCAGAACGCTGAGTTGGCCATTGGGTTCAAGGACGGCGAATTCCACCTCACTAAAGTCAAAGATGTCCTTGTTGCGCAGCTGGGTGCGTAGGTTTTGGATGTCGTAGCGGACTTTGCGCATGTTCTCTTCGAGTATTTTCCCGTTCCGGATAACGACCAGAGGTTCGCCTTGGGCGATCTTCCGAAAAGCCCTGCTCTTCAGTGCCATAAACTCGATGAGCAGTACAGCGGCGGCCAGCACAACCGGGCTGATCAGTACGAACAGCCCCCGGGTCGTCTGCACCACGAACGCGCCGGCAATGGTGCCCAAAATGATGCCGATGACAAAATCAAAGTAGGTGAGCTGGGCCAGCAGTTTCTTCCCAACAATACGTGAAACCAGTAGTACGGCTAAGAATACGGCCAGCGTGTGCCAGATGACTTCAAAGACTTCGGCCGCGACGTTCATGAACCGGCTCCCTGCATTTTTGCATAGTATTAACGACCGGCCGCATAATGATGTCCACCCAAACCGAAACCCGGCATTCCGCCGGGTTACCTCTCGATAACCACAAGACAATATTGGACCGCTCAAAACTCCGGCGGCATTTGGCCGATCTCGGCCATACTGAAAACCGGGCCGTTGAGGCAGACGAATTTGCTGCCGATGTTGCACCGGCCGCACTTGCCCACGCCGCACTTCATCCTGAGCTCCAGGGTCGAATAAACCTGCTCGTCCCGGAAGTCGAGCTTTTGCAACGCCTGCATCACGAATTTGATCATAATCGGCGGCCCGCAAATCAGCGCGACCTTATTGTGCGCCGCCGGGGCCACCTCCTCCAGGTAGGCCGGCACGAAACCGACGTGCCCGCGCCACTGCTCCTCCGCCCGGTCGATGGTGGTGTAGATATGGGTGTTGGGCTGTTTGGTCCAACCGTCCAACACGTCGTACTTAAAGCAGAGGTCGTCGTAAGAGCGCGCCCCATACAGTATCTCCACCCGGCCGTAGTCGGCCCGGTTTTCTTCGGCGAAAACGAAGTCGACCAGCGACCGCAGCGGCGCCAGCCCGATCCCGCCGCCTACGAACAGCAGGTCTTGACCCTTGAACTGCTCGTACGGGAAATGGTTGCCGTAAGGACCCCGCATCCCCACCTTGTCGCCGGCCTCCAGACCGTGCAGCGCCCGGGTAACTTTGCCCATGCATTTGATGCTCAATTCGATGAAGCCGCGCCTGGTGGGCGCCGAACTTATCGAGAACATCGCCTCCCCCACGCCGAAGACCGATACCATCGCCAGTTGCCCCGGCTCGTGACGCCAGTTTTCCATGGCCTCGTCGTCGTCAAGGGTGAGCCGGAAGGTTTTCACGTCCCTGGTTTCCGGAACGATCTTCAAGATGGTGGCCGGGTGCGGCCGCAGTGGATTGTCCCGGTGGCTCACTTAATCCACCTCCTTTATTTCGGCGATCACCCTGGTGATGTCAATGTTCACCGGGCACTTGGCCACACACCGCCCGCAACCGACGCAGCCCGCCAGTCCGTAGCGGTCCAGATGGTACTTCAGCTTGTGCAGAAACCGGTTGCGCACCCGCTCGGTTTTCGTGGCCCGCGGGTTGTGGCCGCTGGTGTGCAAGGTGAAGTCGGTGAACATGCACGAATCCCAACAGCGCAGACGACAACCGGTTCGGTCTCCGCGGTCCTCGTCGACGATGTCGAAGCAGTGACAGGTCGGACACAGAAAGGTGCAGATGCCGCAGCCCAGACATCTCTGGGCCAACTTGCCCCAGTACGGGCTTTCAAACATACCGTCAACCTTTTCTTTCACGCTGTCCAGGTCTACGCGCCGCACAAACCGCCCGTCCAATTCCCGGGCCAGGACCTCTTTCTCTCGAGCCGCCTCCCGGACGCCGTCCTCCGTGAAGAAATCCGCGCAGTCTTCGACCAACCGTGCCCCCTTCGGCGTCCGGACTTCCACCAGGTACCGTTCCCCCAGCCGGGTGAACATCAGGTCGGCCCCGGTCCCGTCGACCGGCGAACTCCCGTAGGCACGGCAGAAACAGGTGGGCAGCACCGAGGTGCAGCTCAGGCCGACCACGGTCGTCTTTTCCCGCTTGTCCCGGTAGTAGACATCCTTAAACCGGCCTCCGAACACCGGGTCCAGGGCGGCAAAACCCCGCAGGTCGCACGGCCTGACCCCGAATAGGACAGTCTCCGGAGCACCGGCCGGTTCCACTATCTCCAGCCCGCTCAAGTTCGAATAATGAAACAGTACCTCGGTCTGGGGGAAAAAGTGGGTCTTCGGCGGCACGTCCGACAACCCGGCATCCAGGGCTACTTCCCGGGCCGCCGCCACCCTCCGGTAGGCGACCACCCCGTCCTCTTCAACCGGGGCCACCAGGGGATACTTGCGCAGAATACAGTCCAGAAACCCGGATATCCGGTCGCGGCTGATCACCCTCGCGGACAATACTTCACCTCCGCTCCAACCCTAACTGAACTCCTCGGGGTCGTCGGTCCGGTAGGTACTCAACAGCGGTACCTCCTCCGGATCGGTACCGGGAGTCTTCATCGCGAACAGTTCCTCCGCGTCCTTCATCACCTTGCGGTAGAGCTCACGGAGGGGGATGTTTACCGGGCAGACCCGGGCACACTCCCCGCAGTCAATGCAGCGGCCGGCGACGTGGAACATCCGGATCAGGTGGAACAGGTAGTTCTGACCCGGATGGTTCCTTTTGCTCAACCAGCACGCCCCCTGTTGCCAGCCCGGCACAGCTTGTTCAAAGGAACACTCCTTGCAGTTGCAGGCCGGACACACATTGCGGCACGCATAGCAACGCAAACAGCGCGCAAAATGCCGGTCCCAGAACGTACTCCGGACCGCCGGGTCCCGGGTCTCCAGTTCCCGCACCCCGGCAAACCGGTCGATTCCAGACCCCGCCGGCGACGGCACCTGTGGGCCGATCATCAGGTCGGATACCACCGGAATGTTGTGCTCGCATTCCAGGCATTTGGACAGCAGGGCCTCCCGCTTTTCAAAGCCGTACTCCCCCTTGTCCGTCCGGAGCATATACTCGCTCCCCCGGTCCTCGACCTCCTGAAGCGCGGCCCCCGGATCGACCACGCGGAGCACCTTTTCCCGGTCCAGCATCCCCCCGCACGGCAGGCCGAGCACCACGACCCGTTCTCGGACGAATTGACGGTCCTGGACCAGCCGGTTGATCCCCCGGCTGTCGCAGCCCTTCACCACTACCGCCAGCGGAGTGTTGTCGTAACGGTGGTTGAGCAAGTACTTGGACAGATTGTTCACACAAAAGGGCGTCCAGGTCAGTCTGGCCGCCTGCCGCACACTGGTCGCAAAAAAGGGAACCGCCCGGGCCACGTCCGTACCCTGGGTCCAACCGATGACGCACTTGACCCGCTCTTCCTTCAACAGTCCGGCCGCTTGCCGCCGCAGTTCCTCAACGGCCTGCTTCACCGTTCATCCCTCATCTTCCTGTTCGGACCAAGTTTGCGGATCCGCTCGGTCATTTCTCGAACCGTCTCCGCCACCTTGCCCCCCTCGGAGGCGGAAATCCAGCGCATTTCGAAACGCCCCGGCTCCAGCCCGACGTACTCCAGTAACCGACTGACCAGCAAAAACCGCCGCCTGGTGTGGTAGTTGCCACTCACATAGTGGCAGTCGCCCGGATGTCACCCGGACAGCAACACCCCGTCGGCACCCTTTTGAAAAGCCCGCAAGACAAAATTAGGGTCAACCCGGCTGGAACAGGGCACCCGCAATATCCTGACGTTCGGGGGATAACTCATCCGGCTCACTCCGGCCAGATCGGCCCCGGCATAACTGCACCAGTTGCAGAAAACGGCCAGGATCTTCGGTTCCCACTCGCGGGGGTCTTCTACTGACACAGGGCGTCCACCTCCGCCAACAGTTGCTCGTTCGTAAAGCCGCGCACCTCGATGGCCCCGGCCCGGCAGGCGACGTTGCAGGCGCCGCAACCCTGACACAGCCCGGTATTCACGCCGGCCACCTCACGCTCCCGCGGCGGGTGCCCGGGCAGCCGCTCGGTTATTTTTTTGGGCTCCAGTGCCCGGTACGAACAAACCGGGACACAGAGGAAGCACCCGGTACACAGCGCCTCGTTCACCGTGGCGATCATCGGGTTGGTGGACAACCACTTGCTCGACAGTAGACCGGCCACTTTCGCCGCCGCCCCGCTCGCCTGGGCCACCGTGTCCGGGATGTCCTTGGGTGCCTGGCAGGCTCCGGCAAGGAACACACCCCGGGTGTGGGTCTCCACCGGGCGCAGTTTCGGATGCGCCTCCTGGAAGAAGCCGTCCTGGTCGGTGTTGATGCCTAGGATTCGGGCCGTTTCCGCAGCTCCGGATCCCGGTTCCACCGCGGTGGCCAGCACCACCATGTCGGCGTCCACCTCGACCGGACGCCCCAAAAGGGTATCCACCCCCCGAACCACCAGCCGTTCACCGTCCTGGTATATTTTCGAGACCCGCCCTCGGACATACACCGTGCCGTTGTTCACCGCGCGCTGGTAGAACTCCTCGTAGCCCTTGCCGGCCGTGCGGACGTCCATGTAGAAAACGAAGACGCTCGCCCCCGGCACCTTCTCCAGTACCTGCAGCGCATGCTTCGCGGTGTACATGCAGCAAATCCGGGAACAGTACCGCCGACCCTTGGCCTCGTCCCGCGAACCGACACACTTGATGAACACCACCGTCCGCGGCGTGGCGCCGTCGGAGGGCCGTAGGAGCTTTCCCCCCGTCGGTCCGGCGGCGTTGACCAACCGCTCGAACTGCATCCCGGTAACCACGTCGGGATACTGACCGTAACCGTACTCCCCATAAACCCGGGACCAGTCAAACAGCCCGAACCCGGTCGCGGCCACCACCGCCCCGACCTTCTCGGTCAAGACCAGGTCCTCCTGCCCATAGTCCACCGCCCCAGTCGGACAAAGCTTGGCACAAATCTCACACTTCCCGGTCGCGAAATAGCGACAGTGTTCCCGGTCGATCACCGGCTTGTTGGGCACGGCTTGTGGAAACGGGATGTAAATGGCCGTCCGTTGACCGATGCCGGCGTCGAACTCGCTCGGCACCCTGGTCGGGCACTTCTCCCAGCAGGTACCGCAACCGGTGCACTTTTCGTGGTCCACGTAACGCGCCTTCTGCCGGATGGTCACTTCGAAGTTGCCCACGTAGCCGGCAAGCTTCTCGATCTCGGCATAGGTGTACAGTTTGATGTTGGGATGAGTGGCCGCCGCCACCATCTTCGGGGTGCTGATGCACGCCGAACAGTCGAGGGTGGGAAAAGTTTTGTCCAGCTTCACCATGTTCCCGCCGATGGTCGGCTCCCGTTCAACCAGGATCACTTCGTGTCCGGCATCCGCGACGTCCAGCGCCGCCTGGATGCCGGCGACGCCGCCCCCGATTACCAAGCAGCGTCTGGTGACCGAAATCTCGGACTCGAACAGCGGCTCCAGCCGGTTGGCCTTCGCCACGGCCCGGCGGACCAGGTCCACCGCTTTAATCCGGGCTTGTTGAATATCCGCCCCGTGCACCCAGGTGCAGTGCTCACGGATATTGGCCATTTCCAGCATGTACGGGTTCAGCCCGGCCCGGACGAGGGTCTTCCGGAACGTCTCCTCGTGGAGCCGTGGGGAACAGGAAGCCACCACGGCGCGGTCCAGGCGGTGTTCACGGATGGCCTGGATGACCATGTTCTGGCCCGGCTCCGAACACATATACTTGTAGTCCGTGCTGAACGCCACCCCGGGGAAACCGGACGCCGCCGCGGCCGTTTCCGGGCAGTCGATGACGCCGCCGATATTGGAGCCGCACCAGCAAACAAACACCCCTGTCCTGGGCATTAACCAACGCTCCTTAAAACGAAACTCTAGCCAAGCGCCCGGATAACCGGGCGGGGATCAACGAAAAGGCTGTCCAGTCCCAGTTCCCGCGCCTCCATCCCCATTCCCACGCCGATCAACTGGGTGAAGTACATTACCGGCAACCGGAAATCGGAACCGTACACCCGGTTCACGTGTCCCTGCCGGGCGTCAAGATTGCTCTGGCACAACGTGCACGCACAAACCAGGCAGTCCGCCCCGGCCCGAGACGCCGTCGCCAGGATATCGCGCACCAGTTTCAAAACCACCGGCTCGTTTGAAAAACCCTGGCCCGCACCGCAGCATTCCGTCTTGTAACCCCAGTCCACCGGTTCCGCCCCCCACTGCCGCATCAACCTGTCCATCACCTGCGGTTGTTCCGGATCGTCAAACCCGGTGACGGCCGGCGGCCGTACCAGTAGGCATCCGTAGTAGCAGGCTACCTTCAACCCGCGGAGGGGTCGGACGACGCCTGCCGCCAACCGTTCCGGATCGAGATGATCAAGGACTTCCAGCAAAGACCGAACCCCGATCCGGCCCCGGTACTCCCGGCCGATAATCCGGACCACCCGCTCCCGGAGATGCGGGTTTTCACTCATTTCCTTCCGTGCGGTCACAAGCCTGTGGTAACAGGCGGCACAAGGCACAAGCAAGTCCGCCTCCTGGGTCTCGGCCAACGCGAGGTTGCGGGCCGCCAAGGCCACACTCAACAGGTGGCTGGTGGCGTGGGCGGCGGTAGCCCCGCAGCAGTTCCAGTCCGGGATCTCCTCCAGTTCAATTCCCAGACGGCTGCAGACCGCCCGCGTGGAGAGATCAAACTCCCTGGCGGTAGCGTGCAGGGTACAACCGGAATAGTAAGCGTATCTCATCTGCCGTCCTCCGTGCGCTCGACTTCGCTGAAGATACGGTCTATCTCAGCGGCACCCTTGATCTTTCGGGTACCCAGCTTGAGCTTGCCGCGCCGCAACCAAACCCGCCCCAGGTCACTGTCTTTAAACGGCCGTCGCGTCAGCAGGTTGTGACGCAGCCCGATGCCGAACTCGTGGGCGCGGCCGTATCTACGCACGGAATCCAGAAAGATTTCGTTGAACAAAGCAATACTGCGCTCCGACCCGATCCGCCCCTCCCGGCGGGCGGTAATCCGCAGGCTGTCCATCACCCGGGCCAGGTCGATATTCCGCGGGCACCTGGTGGTACAGACGGCGCAATGGGAACAGAGCCAGATCGTCCTGCTCTCCAGAACCTCTGCCCACAGGCCCACCCGGATCAAGTGCATCACCTGGTTGGGCATCAGATCCATGGCAAAACCAAGCGGACATCCGGCCGTGCACTTGCCACACTGGTTGCAGTCCGATATCTTCTGGCCACTCTCGGCCTCCAACCGCCTGACGAACCTGGCGCCCTCTTTGATCGCCCTGTTAAGGTTCAACGGCACCAAGATCACTCTCCGCTTCGAACTCCTTTTGTTCTTTATAGAACAAAAAAATAGTCTCTACAATGACCATTTTCGTGTGTCTCCTTTTAATTTTCGCCAGCGCATTTTAAAGTCCTTTTAGCATTATAAGCCCAAAGCCGGCGCAAAATCCACCATGGAAAATCCCGGTGGACCATCTTACCGCCGAGGCAGCCGCTTTTTGCCCCTTGTCCACGGACCAAATCTAGTGAATCTAATTACAACAAGAAAAATTCCCCTAACCTGGTAGAGGAATAGCAATACGCCTCGGGACTTGCTGTCTCTAGAAAAGCTCACCCTGAACATGAATTGTAACAACCGGTTGGAGCGGCCCCGTCACCAACCTATTTGATGAACTTGGCCAGAATGGACTTCAAAATACCCGGCAGACGAAAATAATAGACCCGCAAGACCGTTCCCTCCTCCAGATTTCGAGATTTCAATTTTCCGATGTAATATTCTATGAGAAGGCGCCCAAAATGTGTCTTGCGCTACAACCGGGCCGGACCGTTCTTTCCGGTGAATTCGCCTAGAGCCGCCAATACATCGTTCAGAGAACCGCACCTGGGTGCCACCGGCAGAGAACGCAGAAAAACCGCCCCGTATCTCTTCTCAACCAGCCGATTGTCCAGAATGATCACCACGCCCCGGTCCGTAGTGGTACGAATGAGGCGTCCGAATCCCTGTTTGAGGCGAATCACGGCCTGCGGTAGTGACATGTGGGCAAAATCGTTTCGGCCCTGTTTCCGGATCTCTTCACGCCGGGCCTGGAACACCGGCCGGTTGGGCGGTTGAAAAGGCAGTTTCACAATAACCAGGCAGGTCAACGCCTCTCCCGGAACATCCACGCCCTCCCAGAAACTGGACGCCCCCAACAGCACTGTCCCCGGCATGGTCCGAAAGCGCTGCAAGAGTCGGGCCCGCCCCCCGTCAACACCATGGCCCAGGATTTCGATCCCTTGCCCCTCATATATTGGTTTCAGTTTTCTATATGCGGACTGCAGGGCTTTATGTGCGGTAAATAGTGCGAGCGTTCGGCCGCGGGTGATTTCGGCGATCCGCGCCAGGGCCTGCACCACCCCTTCCAGGTGAACCCCTTCGGAATCGCCCGGCCGGGGCAGGTCGTTCACCACGTAGAGCAGCGCCTGCTCGTCATACGCAAAAGGGGAGCCGACAATCAACGCTTGCCGCTGCTCCCGGGGCAGGCGGGAAAGGCCGGTTCGCTCGGCGAAAAAGTCGAAGGAACCGTCAACCGCCAGGGTGGCCGACGTCAGGATCACCGGCTTTCCGGACCGGAACAGGCCTTCGTATAGCGCCTTGCCCACGTGCACGGGCGTCGCGCACAGCACAGCGTCCCCGGTTCGGCGGCCGCCGCCCTCAGCCCAAAATACGTGTTCCGGATCAGCGGCCTCGTACACGAATTCAAGGTCGGAAGCAAATCCCGACCCGACGGCCGTTTCCAGTTCCAACCCGGCCAGCAGGTCTTCCCGGATGGCCGGCGCCGATCCGCCAGTCAGTTGTTCATGCGCCCGTTTAAGGCGTTGCAGATAGGCCGCCAGGCGAATCGACAGCTCCTGGTAACGGCCGGACAGCTCCGGAGTCTCATCCAGGTTACCGGCACCGGGCAGCAGCCGCACCGCCGGATAGTCATCCTCCAGGCCCTGCATCTCGTGGATCCGGCTCCGGACCAGGGCAAAAAACCGCCGGGCCGCCGCCACGAGCTCGTCCCCGTCCCGCAGGAGTTCATTGCGGTCGTCCGGGTAGAACTCGCCGACACTCCCGGTCACCCTGTTGACGCCGTCAATCCAGCGGGCCACGCCGCCGGCCGTTAACCGGGTGCCCAACTGTTCGGTGGCCACGTCCTCCAGATGGTGGGCCTCGTCAATCACCAAGGCGCCGTACGCGGGCAGCAGTCGGTTTTCCAGGCGCAGGTCCGAGAGCAGCAGGGCATGATTCGTGATCACCAGATGGGCCTGTTCGGCCGCTCTCCTGGCCTGCTGTAAGAAGCAGGCACCGTGGTGGGGGCATTTTCCGCCGGCGCAGCCCCAGTTCCCGGCGGCCACACCGTCCCAGTAGCTCCTCTCCTCCGGACGCAGATTCAATTCCGCCCGGTCGCCGCCGACCGTCCAAAAGAGCCACACCGCGATCCGGGCGTAAAGGAAACCCTCATCCAGCCCGAACCCGCCCTCGTTCATAACGGCATTCCAGCGCCTGCGGCAAAGGTAGTTGCCCCGCCCTTTCAGCAGCACCGCCTTCAGCGGTTGGCCAAGCGCATTGCGCAACAATGGAATATCCTTTTCAATTAATTGGTCCTGGAGATTGACGGTGTGGGTGGACACCACCACCCGCTCATCCCCGGCCACGGCCCAGAGCGCGGCCGGCACCAGGTAGGCGAACGACTTTCCGGTGCCGGTGCCCGCCTCGACCAGCAGACACTCCGTAGCGCTCAACGCCCCGGTCACGGCCCGCGCCATTTGCAGTTGCTGTTCCCGGCATTCGAAGTTCGGAAGGTAACCGGACAACCGGCCGCCGCGGCCCAAGACGGCCTCTACCGCCTCCGGTCCACACTGGACACCTGCAGCCTGCTCCCCGCTTATTTCCGGCCATATTTCACCGGCAGAGACCGGTTTGTCGTCCAGGAGAAACCCGGCGTCCCCCGCCCGGATCAACCCGTCGATCAGGGGGAACCACGGGGAACCCGCCGTCTGTGACAACACGCGGTGCACGGCGGCCTGCACGGTCATTTCCAGCCCCCGAAACCGCCTGCACAGCGCGTCAAACAAGGCGGCCGCCGCCCGGGCGTCTTCCAGGGCCCGGTGTGCCGGACGGCACGGGAGTCCCAGCCGGTCGCACAGGGCTTGCAGCCGGTATGACGGCAGTCCCGGCAGCACCAGCCGGGCCAGGTCGGCGGTGTCATAAGCGCACGGAGCCCGGTACCCGGCGTATCGCCCCAGGAAGGCCAGGTCGAAATCGACGTGGTGCCCCACCACGGGCTTGTCGCCCAGAAACGCCAGTACGCCCGCGCGCACCTCGGGCCATTCGGGTTGGTCGGCAAGCTGCGCATCGTCCAGTCCGGTAAGGCTCGTGATTCGCGGGGACAGAGGCCGCGACGGACGTACCAGGGTGTGAAAAACCGTCCCGATACGCCTGTTCTCCAGGCGTACCATGCCCACCTCGATGATCTCGTCTGACTTGGGATTTAGGCCGGTGGTTTCGAGGTCAAGCACCACATAAGTCCCGGACACTACCCGTCCTCCTTGTCCGAACACTTCAACCTTGCGGGTGGGCCGTCGTCTCCACCCTCTAAACGCTCACTAGGCACGGTTTGGTCCCGGTTATCATCCGGCTCCGGCGTCCCCGCCGTCTTGCCCAGTTCGTACTCGGCCAGGTTGGCGGTGAGTTCCTTTATCCGCCGGGCCATCCGGTACTGCCGGGCCAGACCGAGCACCAGGGCGATCAGGGCGCCCGCCAGGACCGATCCCAAAACCACGAGGGAAAGGGATATTTCTGGTAGCTGCCAGAACAAGAAATCAATATCCACCGGTGTGGCGTTTTGCACCGCAAATATGGCTACTACGAACGCGAACAAGAGCCCGAAAAAAACGTACATCTGCACTTACGACGCCTCCTTCCGGTACTGCCCGGAATAAATTACCTACCGTCAGAACAGCCTAAGCGGTATAATAGATTTTACCACATGTGAGCGGCGGAGGTGGACTGTGAGTAAGTTTAAAATCGGAATCTGTCAAATGAAGGTGACGGGAGACAAGCGGGAGAACTTGGCCCGGGCTCGGGCCATGGTCCTGGAAGCCGCCCGGTCCGGGTGTGCGGTCGCGGTACTCCCGGAGATGTTCAACTGCCCCTACACACACGAGTTCTTCAACCGCTTCGCTGAGACCCACCCGGAAGGGGAAACCTTCGAGATGCTGGCGAACACGGCCGGAGAAGGTGGAGTGTACCTGATCGGCGGCTCGCTCCCCGAGCGGGAGAACGGGCACGTGTACAACACCTGCTTTGTGTACGGCCCCGACGGCCGGCTGCTGGGCCGCCAGCGTAAGATCCACTTGTTTGACGTTGAACTCGAGTCCCTCCTTTTTCGCGAATCGGACACACTCTCCCCGGGAACCGAATTGAACGTTTTTCCAACACCCCTGGCCGTTTTCGGGGTGGCCGTCTGCTTTGACGTGCGGTTTCCGGAACTGGCTCGGGCCTTGACTCTCAAAGGCGCCGAGATCCTCGTGATTCCGGCCGCCTTTAATCCCATTACCGGCCCCGCC